>CAMPIG010000004.1 GCA_946886255.1 uncultured Cellvibrio sp.
CAGTGGAATATGTCGAGTGGTCGGATAAAGATACGCCCGTCACTGGTCCGGTCACCGTCTGGGAGTCAACGGTAAACGTCGTTACCGGGTCGCTTTCAGTTCCCGTCACAATATTTAACTCGTTCTATGGTTATCGCGTATACGTTTCCGGTGAGGGCGGCGAACCCGAGGGTGATTCACTGGAGGTGGAACTGGAAAGTCTGAGCGGCCAAGGCAGCTTCTCTCCGTTTGTTGTGCGGTCCGATTCGGCCGCGTCCGGCGGACAATATATTTCATGGCCGAACAATGGCAACCAGAACCTGGCTTCTCCTTCGGACAGCGCAACCGGTCAGGTCGCGATTCCGTTTGTACTGTCCGAGTCGGCTGATGTGAGCTTTTCCATTCGAGTCAATATGGCCAATGCGGATGATGATTCTTTCTATTACAAGCTTGATTCGGGTGCCTGGAGCACGCAAAACAACTCCACCACTAATGGCTGGAATAGTTTAACGCCGGTGGCATTTAATAATCTTTCGGCCGGCAGTCACACCCTGCGAATACTGAGACGTGAAGATGGTACTGGACTCGACAAGGTCACGCTCACGGCGTCAGCCGGCGAGATTACCAGCGGGTCGGGATCATCAAGTTCCAGTAGTAGTTTGTCGAGCAGTAGCTCTTCAAGTAGTAGTGCGTCCAGCACGCCCGGTGACACCGGGGTAAGCTGCTCTGTGGGTGACATCAACGACTGGGGGAGTGGTTTCACCGCGAGCTTTACGGTGACCAACAATGGGAGTTCCCCTATCAGCGGTTGGTCTGTCGATCTGCGTTTTGGTAATTCGATCACCCTTGTAAATTCCTGGAACGCCACTGTTTCAGGCTCGGGCAGTTCGTATACCGTATCCAACGCCAACTACAATGCGGACGTCGGCCCTGGACAGAGTGCCAGCTTTGGTATGCAGGGCTCGGGTAGTCCTGGAAGTATCCGTTGTGATTAACTTTTGACGGGGCAAGCAAGTTAATTGACTCAACGCCTTTCACAAAGCTGCTTGACTCACAAGTCGAGCAGCTTTATTTTTTCAGAGCAATTATTTTTCCTCCGCGATTTCCCAGACGCTGAAATTACGATAACGAAAGTGGCTCCATTGCATTTGGCGCAGGCCAATTTTTCCACTTCCCAGAGCGGGGCCGGTGTCCACGCCATCTACCACTGGCTCGTTATCTACATAATCAATAACCAGGCGCCCATCGATCAATAGACGGATGCGTGCACCCTGTTTTATTAATTTGATTTGATGAATGGCGGTTGAATGTGTTGGAATTCCTTCGGCGCCGGATTGCAACAAACTGAAGGTATTGTTTTTGCGTAAATTGGCGTGTACTCGCCCCGGTTCGTGCGCGACGTTTGCATAATAAGAAATGTGATAGCTCTTTATTTTTCCTTTGGTGTAGTGAGTGAAGGTGCCGTCGCGCGCTGGCAAGGAGGAATCAAAAATATCTTGCCCTCGTTCACCCTTAGCTGCAAAAAAAACAATTAATAAACCAGAAGCTACCGCGAGATTTTGTACTTCCCAGGTGGCGATGAAGTTTGCCGGAAACTCCTCCGGGCACCAAAACACATGGTGCTCTGCTTTGTCGGGCGAATACATTTCCAACCAGCCGGCGTGAAATTTTACTCGTGCCGCTCCTTCCATAACCCAATCACGCACGCTGTCTTTCGTACGCATGTCGGCTTCATACAATAAAGCCCCGGGTTGTGGCAGCGGCATTGAGGAAGGTGTCGCTGCTACAACAGCTAGGGACAGCCAGCAGAGGGTGGGTAATAGCGTATGAAAAAGTAGTCGCTGCATTGTGTATTCACCATGTAGAGAGGTTACGTGGCTGACAGCCGACGCATTCGTCACCCCGCAAAACCTTTGAATGTCGCTGATCCATCATATACAATCAAAATCGATCATTGCAAGTCACGAGCAGGATGTGGAGTTTATGAAACCTTTGTTAGGGCTGCGTGCCCACGACTTCGGCACGTTGCCGCCGGAAGAACTCGCCGTCCGGATCGCCGCCTCCGGCGCAACCTGTGTTCAGTTGGCGCTGGCCAAGGCATTGCCCGGCGGACATATGATGCCCGCGGAGTTTGGTGATGCAGGTCTGGCAAATATACAAAGCGCATTCAGCCGTAACGGCATTTCAATCGCTGTGGTTGGTTGTTATATCGATACTGTTAATCTGGATCTTGATGTGCGGGAATTTTCGTTGCGACGGTTCGAGGCACACATTGCCGCGGCCGCAGCATTAGGCTGTCGAATTATCGGCACGGAAACGGGTTCTCCAATACCTTATCTAGACCCTACCTCTATGGATCAGTCTGAGGGGCGTGAGCGTGCTTTTCGCATTGCACTTCAGTCATTGAAGCGTTTAATTAATTCTGCCGAAGCGCAGGGCAGTTGTGTCGGTGTGGAGGCAGTGGCGGAATATCATGCGCTGTCGACCTTAGAACATGTGCGAATTTTAATTGAACAATGTCGTTCGCCTGCACTGGGTATTATTTTTGATCCGGTTAATTTAATTCCGCTGGCAGGCGTGGCGGATATGGATGTTTTTCTTGACGAGTGCTTCGCTATATTTGGTGAACGTATTGTTGCGATACATGCGAAAGATTTTAAAATGGTGCCTGCTGAAAATGGTTTGGTAAAGCTCGGTGACTTGCCGGTAGGCACAACCGGCGTAATGGACTGGGTTGGCGTATTCGAACGTTTGATTAACATAGGCAAGCAGCATGTGCCTATTTTGCTGGAAGACACCAGCCCTGCACACGCGGTTGATTCATTCGCCTACCTTCAACGAGCGTGGGATCAGGTCATGGCAAGGCTCGCGGAATAGAATTTATTTTCCGACGTTATTGTTGCCCCACAATTTTTCGTAAGGCCAACCGGATAAGTCTTCTACCACAGCGCGACTATATTCGCAGGAGGGTTCAGTGGCCCCCGCTTTAAGGTGATTAATTTCCTGCATAAGCACTTCATGCGTATCTTTGTTTAATTTAAAACGGCTGGCGACGAAGAAACCAAAAAGCAATAACAGTATTGGGCCAATCACCATCACCAGCACGATGGTATGAACCGCTTCGGGGGATTGCGTGTCGCTGCTCGACATAAAGCCGCCCCATTCTAGTACTATCCCCACAAACATCACCGCGATTGCCTGTGCCGCTTTACGAATAAATGTCATGACACCGGCAAAACTTCCTTCGCGGCGTTTAGCTGTCACGATTTGGTCAACATCGGCCATGTAGTTATAGACGTTCCAGGGAATGTAATTTAAGGCACCGCGCCCCAAACCAGCTAACACTACAGCGCCCAACAGCAGATACATGGAGGGCAATTCCGAAAAAGTCAGAAACAGTACAAGCAAAGCCAAAATACCCGCAATGTAAAAAGCCACGGCCAAACGATAGGTATAGGACGGGCCTATGCGAATGACTAATGCAATCGCTAATGCAACGGCCAACAGTTGGGCAATATAGGTATTAGCAATTAATGATGAGGCAATAATCACCGAGCCACCCAGCGCAAACACAATAAAATAGGTGAACGCCGCATTAAAAATATCCTGACTGATATAACCGCCCAAATACATGCCCAGGTGCAAGCGGAAGGCGCGAATGCGCAGCGTAGAAGAAAGGTTTACAAACACCATCTTGAGCGAATTAAACGCGGAAGTTCTGGGTTTTTCTGGTTCTTCAATATCCGTTGCGCCTTCGCGCTCCCAGGTAAATAGGTACGTCACCGTAATCACCAGCATAAATGCCAGCGCAAAGATAATACCCATGATTAAAAAGGTGTCGGCGTTTTCTTTTCCACCGACGTAATTAACAATCCAGTTAGGCAGTATGCCGGCGAAGATGGCGGAGATTTGACCCGTTAAAATCCGCGCACCGGCAAACTTGGCTTTTTTGGCGTAATCGTCGGTCATCTCTGCGGCGAGTGTTTCGTAAGGAATTAATACCGAGGCGTAAACCAATTCAAAAAAGATAAACGTAAATAGATAATACAAATAATGTTGATCGGCCACCCACATAAAAGCGAAGCTCGGTAGCAGTGGAATGGCCGCCAATAAAAAAATGCGGCGACGGCCAAAGCGGCGGCCGAGCCGGGTTTTACTGAGGCTGTCTGAGATGTGCCCAATCAACGGGCTGGCAACTGCATCGAGGATACGCGCAATGGCAAAAATAGAGGCGGCTTGTACAGCGGATAAACCACAAAAGGTAGTGTAGAAAAAAATCAACCAGCCGCTGATAACGGCCATGGAGCCTGCGCCCAGAACATCGGCCAGCCCATAGGCTACATAATTGCGTTTTTTTATTTCGCGTATCGTCATGGTGATTATCGCTCATTATTTTTGTTAGTTTGTTGCCGCGCGATGACAACAAAAGAAAACCCCGCGCTGCAAGCGCAACAGCGGGGCGGCACACTATTTAGATGTAACGGTTCATATACTCCACTAATGCCAGGATCGCCATGGATTGGCCATAGGGCATGGAGGTGAGGGGAATGTCGCGATAGCCTTGCAAGTCATCAAATACCGGTGTGCCAAAAGAAACCTGCTGCAATTCTCCATCATCGCTGATATTGGCTAACACGGCTTTGATCGCTTTGACAGCCATGAATTCATAATCAGCGCTCAAGTAGCCTTTGCGTACCGCTTTTAAAATACCGTAAGCAAATCCGGCGGCGGCGGATGCTTCCAGATAGGACGATTTATCGTTGATTAAGGTATGCCAGAGGCCGCTGTCGTCTTGAAAACCTTGCAACGCTTTTACTTGTGCTTCCAGTGTTTCAATTAAAAATAAACGCAGGCTGTCTTCCGGTGGCAGATCGAGCAATTCAATAAATTCCGGGATGGCAATTGTCACCCAACAATTTCCGCGCGCCCAAAGTGCGTCGGCGAAATTATGGCGGCCGTCAAACGTCCAGCCGTGAAACCACAACCCGGTCTTGCGATCTGCGAGATATTTGGTGTGCAACATAAACTGACGTTTGGCTTCTTCAACATAAGCCGGACGCTTTAATAGCAGGCCGATTTTTGCCAGCGGTAAAACGCACATCATTAAGGTGTCATCCCAGATTTGTTGCTCGTTAACTGAATTAAAAACGATATGTTGTAATCCACCTTCTTCGGTGCGCGGCATATCGTTCATTACCCATTCGGCCCACACATCAAGGTAGGGCAGATAGCTGCGCGTGCCGAGCCGTTCAGCGAGATAAGCAAGGGTGAGAAATGGCGAAACGGTATTGACATTTTTGGTAGGCGTGCCGGCTTCAAAACGATTTTTGAACCAGTCCTGCATGATGACCAATGGCTTTTCGTCGCCGGTAATATCCCATAATTTGAGTAAGCCGTAGAGGCCAATACCGTGCGTCCATTCCCAATCATTCCAGCCTTTGGTGTCGATCACACGACCGTCATCCAGGCGTAAAAGAAATTCGCCGCTGGTATCTTTGATGTTGACGAGATTATCGATCAGTTTATCGATGGTGCGCGTCAGCTCGGCGCGCGGGATACCTTCTACTGTAGCAACCATAAAATACTCACATCATGTTATTGGTTTGGCGTTAACAAAGCCCTGCGTGGAGGGATAATAGCTCCGAACTGTGCCTATGTCGATCATATTCAATCATATGTGGTCAACACGACGCATATTTTGTTTGATATAAACCTGCTGGCCGCATCAAAGGGGTAGGCCATTTCCTACTGATGATGCCCGTTTGTGGCTAATGAGGGTCCTTTTGGCGGCTGTGATAGTAATCGCCAAGGACATGAAATGCCTGCTTGCGTTGTCCTGTTTCTGATATCAACCCTTTGCGATTCCACCCTTCCTGATAAATAGGATGCTCACGGCGTGGCGAGCGGAAATCTTTGAGAATCCAGGGTGACATGCCGGAAAGGTTTTTCATCTTGTCTGCCATCAGCAAGGTCTGGCGATAATACTCAGCTTGATACTCTTCCGAGAATTTGAAGAGCTCTTCGGTGGCATGAACACCCGCTTTGGCATCGGCACCGAATTCAGAGAGTATCAAGGGTTTATTATTTGGCGTAACCCAGCGGATTGATGCGAGATCGCTGAGCGTGTCATCGCCATACCAGCCGTTGTAGGTGTTGACGGCCAAAATGTCGAGGCTATCGGCAAGCGGATCGTTGATGCGAATTTCAATTTGTTCCGCGATGTCTTTACGCTCTACCAATAATGCTGCGCTGATTAAACGCGTGCTATCCATTGATCTCACGCTTGCAGCGAGTTCCTGCAGAAAAATATTTCGATCATCAGCGACCGGTGTTTCGTTGGCGATACTCCAGATAATAATTGAGGCGCGGTTACGGTCACGGTAAATATTTTCTGCCATCATTTTCTTTGCATTGTGCAGCACGTGCGGATTCTTAAAATCTATCGACCAATACACCGGGATTTCGCTCCACAACAGCAAACCCATTTCGTCCGCCAGACGGATGGCTAATTCCGAGTGCGGGTAGTGGGACAGACGCACGTAATTGCCATTTAATCCTTGTTTAATTTCGTTATACAGCGCGCGGATTGCGTTCTCACTCATGATGCGCCCCGGATTTGCGCCCAACTCTTCTTCATGCAAGGAAATACCTGCAAGGAAAATGGCTTTGCCATTGAGCAAAATGCGGTTGCCGTCCGCGCTGATGCTCCGAAAACCTATTTTCTCAGTCAAGGTATCTTCTGCCGCAGAGAACTTAACCCGATAGAGATGAGGATCGTCGGGAGACCAGCGACGTAAAGTTTCAGGTGCTTTGGAGTTAATTTTCACAACGCCGCGCGTGTCAGTTTTCAGCTGCAATGTTGTGTGGCTGCCTGGAATCTCGATGCGTACGGATTGATTCGCCCGCTGTGGACCATTCAAGGTAACGCTGCCGATGAACTCGCCATTTTTATCAAGTTGTAAATAAGCATCATCGATAAATGTTTTTGGTGTAAATACCAGCCGTGGCGTGCGGGTAATACCGCCATAGAGATCCCAGTCGGTAATACTGCCGGGGATGCTTTCGCTGTCGTGAAAGCTGTCAACACCAAGGGTGATGCGATTCAGGCCGCTACGCAACACGTCAGTTAGTTCAAAAGCAAACGGTGTAAAACCGCCTTTGTGTTCACCGATCTTTTGGCCGTTGAGATACACGTGAGCGTGATAATTAATCGCTTCAAAATGCAGAAACGCGCGTTTATTTGGTGATGGTTTAAGTTCAATTTCCTTTTGAAACCAAATCAGCCCGTTGTAATACCGCAGCTCTTCGACTGCCGCATTCCAGGCGCCGGGAATGCTCATCGTTTTTCCGCGCTGCATGTCGAATTCAAAGAAAGCTTGCGGATTCTTTTGTTCTTCGTCAGCGACGTTAATGTCGCGAAAGCGCTGCATGCGCGACTTTGCCACCCAGCCATTAATATCAGTCAGGCCGGTGCGGTATAAATCTTTCGAATAAACCCAGTCACCCGCAAGGTTTACATGCTCGCGAGCATCGACATTGGTCAACAGAATATTGGGTCTTAACGTTTCTGAATCAGGAGCGGCCAGGCTGCTGTTCAATAGCGCGCACGTCAGCAGCATGGCAATCAATAATCGCGGCGAAAGTGTACACATGGTGTTCTCCTGATGCGGGGCGTCCACTCTTGCACAGTCCGCCTGAGCCACCCGGGAATCGCCCATTGGTTGATAGGACGCCAACTCGGACATAATTATTGGTACGACAAATCATTTCATTTGCCATCGCCATTCGATCATAAATAATCATATGTAGTCAACATGTATCAATTATGCTATAACTTCGATCATCCTGATCTGCCATTTTAAATAATGAATAACTGAATGCCTCATCGTATGCGTTCGCGGAGTCGATCTATGAAACGTCGAGAACTCTTCAAATACGGCGCAATGGCCGCGTCCCTCCCGTTAATGTCCGGCGCCCGGTTGGGGCGAGCACAGGAATCAACTGCGACTTCGCGCTTCTTCAACGCCGACCAGTTGGGTTGGCTGGACTCAGCAGAGCCCCAGGCGTTGTGCGGCTATAGCTGGGGCCAACCCTGGCCCCGCGGAAACCTCAAGCAAAAAGAAGCACTATGTCTCGTTGACTCCGCCGGCAAACGCCAGCCATTGCAAACCTGGGTGATGGCTACCTGGCCCGATGGCTCCGTGAAGTGGACGGGACATGCGACGGCGGCGCAGCAACCGCTGGGGCGCCAATTCAGTTTGAAAAAAGCCCCGCCGCCCAAGGCCAAATACAACATCAGGGTTCGTGAATCGGATGAGCAACTGATTATCGACACAGGCGTGATCCGTTGTGTGGTAAATAAAACAGGCGATGTCATTGTTCACGCAATTGAACGCGGTAAAAAAACCTTGGTGCAAAACGCGCGCTTGATAGGGCAGCGCCAATCGCAGCCCGAATTTGATAGCGAACAACCATTAACAACAGAAGCGTTTACGGCACAGATTAAAATAGCGGAGCTCGAACAGCGCGGCCCATTACGCGCTGTGGTGAAACTCTCGGGCATCCACCGCACTGCTGAAGGCCGCCAGTGGCTACCGTTCTCATTGCGTTTGTATTTTTATGCCGGCGGTGACGCGTTGCGCATGAGCCACAGTTTTATTTTTGATGGAGACGAACACCAGGATTTTATTCGCGCGTTAGGTTTGCGCTTTGATGTGCCGCAGCACGATGAAACCTATAACCGCCACGTGCGTTTTGTAGGCGAGGGCGCCGGTTTGTGGGCGGAGTCGCCGCAGGGCATTACAGGTTTGCGCCGCGATCCGGGTCAGACTGTACGCGACGCGCAAATAAATGGCGTGGCGACACCGGCGTTAAATACCTGGGATAAACGCGTCAGTGAGCGGCTGCAATACGTTCCCGTGTGGAATGACTACACTTTGTCGCAGCTTAATGCCAATGGATTCAGCATAAAAAAACGCACAAAACCTGGCCATGCATGGATTGATGCGGATCAAGGTCAACGCGCAGCAGGCGTTGCCTACGTGGGTGGTGCAAGTGGCGGTGTACTGTTTGGGATGCGCGATTTTTGGCAATTACATCCCACGCAGATTGATATCCGCAATGCGGGGACACCCGCAGCGCAAGCAACCTTATGGATGTGGTCACCAGACGCGCCACCGATGGATTTGCGTTTTTATCACGACGGTATGGGCATGGACACCTACCCGGAACAGATTGAAGGTTTGGAAATTACTTACGAAGATTACGAGCCGGGCTTCGGTTCACCACAAGGCATTGCGCGCAGCACGGACATCACACTTTATGCACTGGACAGCACACCCTCGCGCGAACGTTGCATTGAATTAGCGGATGCTATTCGCAACCCCGCGCAAATTGTTGCTGCGCCGCAAGCATATTTGCAGGCGGGTGTTTTTGGTAGCCTGTGGAGTTTGCCCGACCGTTCAACCCCGGCGAAGGCCGCAATTGAAGAACGGTTGGATTGGTCGATTGATTATTATCACAAGCAAGTGCAACAGCGTCATTGGTACGGCTTCTGGAATTACGGCGATGTGATGCACACCTACGATATTGACCGCCATGTATGGCGCTACGACGTTGGCGGTTTTGCGTGGGACAACTCCGAACTATCACCCGATCTATGGCTCTGGTATTCCTTTTTGCGTACTGGCGATGCGCGTGCATTTCGCCTTGCGGAAGCCATGACTCGCCATACCCGCGATGTCGATATTTATCACCTCGGCCGCTTTGCCGGTTTGGGCACGCGTCACAACGTACAACACTGGGGTTGTAGCGCTAAACAACTGCGCATCAGCACATCGGCGTATCGTCGCTTCCATTATTTCCTAACCGCCGATGAGCGCACCGGCGATGTCCTGTGGGAAGTTGCTGAAGCTGATAAACAATTGGGCAATTTATTGCCTACACGTAAGGTTGATCCCAATGCCGCTGCTGATAAAAATACGCGCATTGGTGTGGGTACCGATTGGGGTTCTGCAGCGGCTAATTGGTTAACTGCATGGGAGCGCAGTGGCGACGACCGTTATAAACGCTGGCTGGAAAATGCGATGAAAGCTATCGGCGGTAACGATTTGGGCTTCTTTGCCGGTGGTTATCACTATGATGTGGCGACAAAAAAAATGTCTGTTATTCCTTCCGATCCGTCAGCATCGGGTAGCGGTGTGCGGGTGTCGCATCTGAGTGCGGTATTCGGTTTGGTTGAAGTCTGTGCGGAATTAATTCAATTGCTGGATGTACCGGAATTTAAGTCGGCGTGGCTGCGCTACGCGCGTTTCTACAATGCACCTGCGGATCAACAAGCTGCCGAGTTTGGTAATAGCTGGAATGGAAATCTAACCACCGCGCACTCACGCTTAACCGCCTATGTTGCGCAACAAACCGGCGACAAGGCGCTCGCACAGCGCGCCTGGAGTGAATTTTTTCGCGAACGTGATCGCATCCCCGATACCCGACGGGTGGAGGGTCCTTATGTCCTCAATCCGGTTGATGAAGCCGCGTGGGTGTCGACCAATGACAGCGCGCAATGGGGGCTAGCAGCCATTCAAAATTTGGCCTTAGTTGGTGATGCGCTTGGAAAATAATGTGTGAGTGTAGGATGAAAATAATCGATTGGATTTTTAATGCTTCAGCTTTGTGTATTCTGATTATACTTCAGGTAGGCGTTGCACATGCAGACGTTGAAAATACAAATAAATCACCCACCGCTATCTTTATAGCCGGTGACTCAACGGCGGCAACATACACCGATCCGGATCAGCAGGGCTGGGGTGCGGTTTTAGGGGGTTATATAGATACCGATAAAGCTCGGGTAATCAACCGCGCACGTGGTGGTCGCAGTTCACGCACATTTATTGCGGAAGGTTTGTGGCAAACACTCATCGATGACGTTGAGGCGGGTGATATTGTCATCATTCAATTTGGCCACAACGATGCTAGCCCCGTTAACGATGCCAGTCGCGCACGCGGCACCTTGCCCGGTATCGGTAACGAAAGTGTGGTTATCGACAATCTACTGACCAAGCAACAGGAAACCGTGTACACCTATGGTCACTACCTGCGAAAAATGGTCCATGATGTGCGAACGAAAAATGCCACACCGATATTGACGTCGCTTACCCAGAGCAATGTTTGGCAGGGGGGCAAGCTGCGGCGGGGCGGCCGTTATGGGCGATGGGCCTATGAAATTGCGCTCGAGCTTGATACCCACTTTGTCGATTTAAATAACCTGGTTGCCGATAAGATGGAAGGCTTGGGTGAAGAAAAAATCGCTGACTTATATCCTAAAGACAATACGCATTTCAATCTGGATGGCGCTGTGCTTCATGCAGAAACTGCACTGGCAGCATTTAAAGGATTACGCCCCGATATGTTTTCCGGACTGCTCAACGCTCGCGGTGAAGCTATCGCAACAGATGGAATGACCTGGCTTCGGCTACCTATGCCTGCTAACAATCAATTGCGCTCCGTTTATTTAATTGGCGACTCCACCATGCGCAATGGCCGAGCCGATGGTGCCAATGGCGAATGGGGTTGGGGCGATTATTTGCATCAGTATCTGGATACAAACAAAGTTAATGTGGTGAATCGTGCGGTTGGCGGTTTAAGCAGTCGCACGTTTTATACCGGTGGTTATTGGCAGCGCACTTTAAATATGATGCGCCCCGGCGATGTTCTGGTTCTGCAATTTGGCCACAATGACAACGCGCCTATCAATGACGATAGCCGCGCGCGCGGTACCCTTAAAGGCTACGCCGACAATTTTGAGCAGATTGATAATCTGCTGACAGGTCAGTCAGAAATGGTATATAGCTATGGTGCCTACCTGCGTCGCTTTATCGGCGAAGCAGGGGTGCGCGGCATTGATGTAGTGGTATGTTCACCGGTACCACGTAAAATCTGGAATGGGAAAAAAATCGAGCGCAGCGATAGTTATCCGCTTTGGGCCAGAATCGTTGCAATGCAAAGCGGTGCTGCGTTTATTGATCTTCATCACTTGGTTGCCAGCGAATACGATAACCTGGGTCCAAGAAAGGTTAATGCACTCTTTGCAGATAAACATACTCACACCAGCGAGCCTGGTGCTGAACTCACTGCTCGCGTTGTTGCAAACGAATTAAAACCGCTTGTAGGTTTTTAAAAAAGACACCAATACTGCTGCTGCAGACCGGCGTTTTAATTATCTTATTGCGAAGCAGAAGTCTTGTGCGGTGCGTTCGGCGCATCAACCAGCGGATCAAAAGCTAAATCTTTTACAGCCTGCCGCTCGGCATTGCGGCGATTAAACTCACGGATTTCATCAGCGGTTGCCTTATCTGACAAGGGAGTTGGAGGTATGTCACTGGGATGATAGGTCGGGGTGGGAGGTTTAGGTAATTGCACTGGCAGCGCTGCAACGTCATCCTTCAATTTTGCAACTTCCAGTCCCGCTAGAATAAATGCACCTGATGCATAAAGCATAGTTGTTTCGCGTTTGGTGGGTACTGGTTGGTCGCCCGCCGACTGTACTTGTCCCAGAATACCACTCGGTAGTATATAGTTATTTAATCCAGCCCATCCCTCGAGTACATGCGGCAAATAGGTATTGCGGTCAAGCAAGCCGTGATTGATGCCAAAGGCCATAGCATAGGTAAAAAAGGCGGTGCCGGAGGTTTCCGGTTCGGGATAAGCTTCAATATCCAGCAGGCTGGTGCGCCAGAGTCCATCCGGTTGTTGTAAGCTGGCAATGCTTGCCATCATTTCCTGAAACAATTTTATATACCGAGAACGCGTCGGATACTGTTTCGGCATATTCTCGAGAATACGCGCAATACCGGCAACAACCCAGCCTTGTCCGCGCGACCAGAATATTTTTTTTCCGTTGGGTGAACGTCGCTCGATAAAGCGCTCATCGCGTGCAAATAAATGAGCATCCTTGTCATACAGCCGGTCGTAAACGCGCCAGAACTGGATATCCATTGCATCAATATATTTCGGGTCGTCCGTGATTGCCGACATACGGGTCAGCACTGGCGGAGCCATAAACAGGGAGTCGCACCACCACCAGACTAAACGTTCAGGCGCCGGTGTGAGTTTCAGATAGGGTAGTGTAAAGTCCAGTCGCTGTTGCAACGGCATGATAACACCGGGCAAACCAGTGCGCAGATAAATGTCCTGATATAAATCGCCAATAGCTTGATCATCGGCGTTAATTAAATGCACAGGCGCGCCATGACCCTGATGTGCATAATTAAAATGCCGTGCAGTTTGCAAGTTAAAATCGAGCACATCTGGAACATCAGTCACGTCAACAAGTTTAGCGGTGCCGACAAAAAAGGTAGCGGAAATCCAGTTGGTATTGATCGCTCGCCGTTTAAGTTGCGGACCTGTTTCTATTGCTTTCAGTTGTGCCACTTCGGCAGAGGCAAGTCTTTTTACAACAGCTATAACCTTATCCGGCGAGGGAACTGCCTCGCTGTTCGATAGCGCATGTATGGGTGTAGCCAACAGGTTGACGCTAACAGCCAGGGCAATTGCAAAAGATTGCGTGATTCTCACCATATTGTCTCTTCTCTATCGTAAGAACTTTCTGATAAATAATGCCGATCCGACACGCAGTTCGTGGTTGATTCCGCCCGTCTAATTATTTCCTGTTTTTATTCTATTTACTGCCAGAAAGAAAACGACTGTTACTGATAAAGATACTGCCATAATTATTATGAAACTTGATCCCAACAATGATGAGTCGCCAGCAGCCGCATACATTTTTGTCAGATTCGCCTGACTTGAGCCATGGAGCAGCATGGCAAGCAAAATGCTCCCTCTTGTATTTTTGAATATCCAGGTCAGCATGACAGATATTCCAATTGTAAACACAGAACTGGCTGTTATCATAAGTAATACTTTCGTTAAAGAACCTGTAGTCGCCCATTGAGACGTAATCCAGAGCGGGTAATGCCAAACGCTCCAAATAATGCCCACAATTAAGGAGGCCCTGATCCATCTATGCATGGATAATATTCTGGAAAGCATAAAACCTCGCCAGCCAAGTTCTTCAGTAATATAGTATGCTGCGCTAATCAACGCTATCTGCATCCAACTTGAGAGATAACCTGTAACTGTTGGAAGTATTAATTCTGTGTTTGCAAGTTGTGCCCAAAGAAACAACCCAATCCATTGTGGAATGACTGGTAATATAAGTGCCAATAAATACCATCGGACTGAAACTTTCCATGTAACAAGCTTCATAAAAAGCTCTTTAAGCCCGGATTTCCCTCTATAAATCAAGGTAACGATAATTGCTGAAATCATGGGGCCGGAGCCGAATAACAAGGGAAGGCTTCCAGTCGCATTTTTGAATGATTCAATATCTCCGTTCTTAAAATCTGGTGGTAGTTGCGCTATTATGAATAGCACAGATGACCAGGATATAAGCACGGATATAATCAGGAAAACTATCAACTCCTTTGTTAGAAATTGCTTTTCACCGGATATCATGTAAGTAGGCATTAAGATTTGAACTCATATTTTTACCGATGTCATCCAGTGTATTGTTGCGGAGTCATTGTCATGGCTTAACGGCAAGGTTCATGTGTATGGAAAGTTGCGTGTTTGAGGGCGAGGATTTTCCAAAGAAAAATCGGAGGCCAGCAAACAAGCAACTTTGTAATAGCTAAGATTAGCAATTTTTTATACACGATGTTTGTGCGCTACGCGGGTGAATCCACCTGGTAAAGAAGGCATGTTTCCTGGTTAAAACAAGACCATCGCCTCAGGCGTAGTATTCACCGTTGTGCCATCTTCCATGGTCAGCTTAAACATATACCAATAGGTGGTACCCGCGACCAGATCGGTACTATCAACCATCGTGCCTTGTTCAGGAGCGCTGGCGAGTATCCGAGTCCGACCACTGGCCTGATTGCGAGTATTGCGATAGATCTCCACCACTCTTATCGGCGGAAAGTTTTGCAGCTGCCAGCTAAGGCTGATACCGGCGTCGGAGCGGCTGCTGGTTAAATTGGTTTTCGGATCAAGAACTGTTGCTATATAAGTAGGTTCCGTACGAATAATTTCATTGCTAATGGCGTCATCAAATTCGAGCCAGTAATAATAATTACTTCCGGCTGTGGCGCTGGCGTCAGCCCAGGAAAAGGTCTCGCCAGCGGGCGAGCCGACCAATTGGCTTGCAGTAAAATCAGCAGGTGAGTTTTCATCCGGAGTTTCTGCGCGATATACCGAAATACCGCGAATTTCCATGTTCCTGGTGCGCCATGTAAGCTGCACCGGCACTTTATTATTGATGATATTGAAATCCAGTTGCGGAATTAAACTGACGGACAATCGAGCTTTGGATACACCGGGATCGATCCTGGTTTTGCCTTTTTTACCTTTAATTTCCGCCCAGTAATAATAATCAACATCCGGTACTACCTGCATATCTACCAGCTCCGGATGTGCGCCACTGACATGTCCAATTTTGGTTTTTGTTGCAGGATCACTGCTGGTGCTGCGAAAAATTTCTGCGCCTTTGATGTTGATTTTATGCGTATAGAGGCTGACCACAATTTTATCGGCATAGCTATGAGCAACCAGTTTTGCCCATTTGCTGCCGCCATTGGTTGTGGCGTTATAGTCGGGTATAGCGCGGGTATCTGAACCCAGATAAAAATTCGGGTGCGGTGGCTGGTTATAGCCAACGTTTTGCCAGGCGATAGCGGTTCTGTATTGCGGATTTTGCATCAACGTGGGAATGCGATACCGGGTTGGAAGGGTAGTAGAAAACATCATCAGCGCGGAACTGTCGGCATTCGCCCAGATAACTTCTTCACGCCAATCACCAAACACATCGGCAGATAATGCCGGCGTCGCCTTGGTGCCATTACCGGAAACAGCGTTAAACGCAGTACCTTCCAAAAGCGGAACAGAAACCTGATTTTCGTAATCCCATTTAGAGATTGTGGTGCCATCAAGAATTTCGCGCAGTAAATCGCCATCCCACCACGAAGCGAAATTCATTTGCGGAGGGCGTGTGTCTGAGATCAAGGTGCCGTTGGCGGCGACTAAGCCACCGCGCGATGCCCAGTTTTCATTGCCAACAAAACGCGGATCAATATCCATGCTGATGCCGCGCCCGACATCGGCGCCATTGCTTGGTCGGCTCCATAAAATTTCACCGGTGGCTGCATCGTGCAGCTCCACCCCGTATTCAACACCGTCTTTGGTGTAGCACGAAGGGCACTCATGCACCATAAAAATTTCCTGGCCGGGGCGTTCGGGATCTATATCAGTGAGATGCATCGCATCACCGTGACCCAGATCAGTACTGTACAGTGCGCGGCCATTGTCATCGATCACGGCTGCACCATAAACAATTTCATCGCGGCCATCGCCGTCTACGTCACCCACGGTCACACTGTGTGCTCCCTGGCCGTAAACAATTTCATCACCGCCGCCGTTGTTGGTATCAAATACCCACCGCTCACTGAAGCGTCCTTCAACCCAATCGAACGCGGCAACAACGGCGCGGGTATAGTAACCGCGAGCCATAAACAGACTTGGCTTTTGTCCATCCAGATACGCCACGCCTGCTAGAAAACGATCCACTCGATTGCCATAATTATCGCCCCAATTATTGACATCGCCGCGTGGCGGAACATAGTTGACAGTGTCCAGTGCTTCGCCGGACAAACCATCAAACATTGTCAGATACTCAGGGCCTTCCAAAATATAGCCGGCAGCGTTGCGATAATCCGCTGTTGCATCGCCAATTGTGGTACCGCGTCCGTCGACCGTGCCATCAGCAGTCTTCATGGCAATTTCGGCCCGTCCATTGCCATCAAAATCATACGCAATAAACTGTGTGTAGTGCGCACCGGCACGAATATTTTTGCCGAGGTCAATGCGCCAGAGTTGTTTGCCTTCCAATGTGTAGGCGTCGATAAATACATTACCGGTATAACCACTTTGGGAATTGTCTTTAGCGTTGCTCGGGTTCCATTTCAAAATGACTTCGTAGCGTCCATCGCCGTTCAAATCCGCCACGCTCGCGTCGTTGACGCTGTAACTGTATTCGGCTCCGAGAACAGAATCATTTTCTGGTTTGTTCAATGGAATATTTAAATACGGAGTAACCCAAGGCATTACAACCTTGTCAGCTGTGTTCCAGTGATAATGTTCACCGTCAGCAACTATCTGATACTGGTCGGTCGCTTTGCCATCGGTATCGAGATAGAAGGTGGCATTTTCAATCGGTTTTTTATTGATTTTTTTGCCGTTGCGGAAAATAGTAAACCGCTGTTTAGCGGAATCTTTGTTTAGCAGACGCCAGCTAACAGCGTTACCGGACTCAGTGGGGATAACGACCAACCCCCGGTCGAGATCCTCCACCAGTTTTCCACCACATGTTTTTGCGTGCGCACGATGACAAGGCTTTTTATCGTAGGAGTGGAGTTGGTGTGCACTAGTCATATTGGCTGCGATGAGGAGTGTGGCGAATAGTGGCGCGTAGGCCACCTTAAAAAAAATGCTTTTTTTGAGAGTTGCTGTCGGTGATCTATCCATGGAGCTGTTCATAATCTGTAGTCTCCTTAAACGTGAGCGATAAAAAAACCCCGGTGTTTAATCGGGGTTTTTTGTTCGCGTTGATTTACATTTTGAAGGTAAGTCCAACGGCGTACTCTCTACCTGACCAGTCGAATTGGGATAAACGACCTGGGCCAGCATTCAGTTCAAGCGCTTGTCCGGTCAGGTTGCGCGCATCGATGTGAAATTTGAGATTATCACTAAAGTTGTAGCTGAATTTTGCATCCAGGTATCCGCCATCATCAACAAAAGCCGGGTTGCCGGAGCGGTCACTGTATTTTAATAAGTATTCGCCGCGGAAGTTATAGGCAACTCGTAAACCCCAGACCTCCGTTTCATAGAAGGCTGTAACGTTGTAGCTATTTTCTGACTGCTCCTGCAGAGGTAATTCCTCACCGGTAAGCGAGTTGAATATACCTACATCTTCAGCTTCCATATAGGTGTAGTTCACGCTGCCACCAAAACCGTCAAAAGGTGCAGGCAGCATGTTGAATATTGTGGAGGCCTGTAATTCCAGGCCCCTGGCTTTCACACCACTGCCGTTAAGTGCCTGGCGGACTCTCCACTCGCGCCCATCATTAAAGAAATCAACGCCGGGATTTTCATCTGCAGCAATAATCCAGGTATCCATGTTCTTGGCAAAGAAAGCCGCCGATAGAATCGAGTCTTCGTTCGGATACCAGGTCAAGGCTAAATCCCCTTGTGTAGCGAAGTAGGGATCAAGTGCCGGGTTACCCGCCGTACAGGTGTTCCCGGTGTTGTCGATCTGTGCCTGGATATTGTTGTTTATCTGGCAGGTAGCGTTAATGTTGATATCGGCTATTCGTGGATGTGCCATCACTTTGGCAACACCAAAAAATAGCTCTAGCTCTTCTGGAATCAATTGCAGTTTCAGGTTCAAGCTGGGCAAGGTTTTTGTGTAGCCTTCTTTAATCGTGGCACGACCATTATAGGCATCTGGATGGTCAGGATCCTCTACGGGGGTGGCGTAAGCGCCCGTAGTCGGATTGACTACGGGATTACCATTTTCATCCAGTTGGTCGACCATTACGCGAATAGTGACATCACCATTCGCGATGGTATTGGTGTCCACCACACGCACGCCCAGATTGCCCGAGAAAACCATACCGCCGACAGGGGTTTCAAAATTTGCCTGGCCGTAAAACGCGTTGGTTTCTACTTCAATATCGAAATTGCCGCGCTGGACTGACAGGTCTGCGCGAGTTGTATTATCTGCAGCGACTGCCAGCAAGTCGTCTAGAAAAGATTTGCTATCAAGCGCTTGCCATGACCTTGGTGTATAGGTATCTACACTGTAATGATTAAAAAATTTGGGCGTTTCCTGGGTGTTCCCTTCGATCAATGCGATTTGATCTTCCATGGTCCACACTTGGTCGTTGTAGCTGGCGCCCACGTTACGATCGATATCGTAGCGAAAGTTCCAGTTGGCAAACGATTGAGTATTGTATTGATAACCGATTTGAAATTTATTGAAGAATCCATTTTCCGGTGTGTAGCTGAAATCCAGTTTACCCATGTCTTCCTGAGTTTCGTCCCGGCTTGGCCTGTAGTCAAACGAAGCACCGCCTACATAGCTTGCAGGATCGTTTACATCAAATCGGTTGGATGTATCATTCAGGTCATTAACGTCTCGGATGTAGGCATTGCTCAGGTCGATATTCGGCAGACCCTGCCGATTCAGTGTGACGTCCATGCCCGCAATGCCTCCCGCCCAAACGTTAGTGGAACGGGAGTCAATGTCTTGATCTGATGTTGAGCTGGCAACCACGCCGCTGGCTTGGAATTTATCCAACTTATACTCGAAACCGACTTCTGCCATGGTAGTTTTTTGATCCCAGGCAAATTCCAACACCCGATTACTGACGCTAGCGTTGGCTGTTTGAAAACCCACAACATTGTGTCGGTCATCTATGATGACAGTGTCCGGATTTATACGCGCGGCTGAATTGGTTTCAAATTGCAGATTGATGTCGTGAGCGGTTTTGTCGCGCTCGTTGTAGGTGTAGCCCACATAACCGGAAAAATTATCGGTAAACGCATATTGGACCATGGTATTGGCACTCACGCGTTTTTCGTTGCGTGCCCAAATACCGTAGCGGGGTAAATAAGGCACAAATTCTTGCCATTGTGCGGTACAGGCGGTTCGGTCGGCTTCAACGGTGAGATCGGCGCAACCGGCTTGTTCGGTGATATCTTCAAACCTTGGGTTTATTGAGCTTCTCTCGGGGGAATTGTCATAGTCAGCAAAGCGTGCCCACTCGGTGTTACGTATCCCATGCAGAACCGTGTCTTTGTCCTGCGCGGTGACATTGACCAATATGCCCAAACGGTCATTAAATTTATACACGCCCACCGCATTGACCTTCGGCATAACGTCGCCGATCAAATCGTTGTACTGGCCTTCGCCACTCGCTGAAAAAAAGTTTTCGTTAAATTCGTTGGGTTTGCGGGTGTTGACGTGGATGGTACCGCCGATACCGCCTTCGGTTAAACGTGCCTCTGAGCCTTTGATTACGTCGAGGGATTTCACCAATTCGGAAGCCATATCACGGAAATCGACAGTGCGGCTACCACCCATTCCCATGGCGCCTACGCTATTAAGTTCAACGCGCAGTAAATCCGGAGCCACACCGCGCACGCTCACGATAGAACCTTCACCGTTGTCGCGACCAATTTGAACACCCGGAATACGCTGCAGCGCTTCGGCGATATTTTTGTCGGGGAAAGCGCCGATATCTTCAGCAACTAGAGAGTCGCTCATGGTGACTGCTGCTTTTTTTCGATCCAGTGCACTGCGCTGGCTAAAACGGATACCAGACACCACGATCTCTTCCACCTGCTTGTTCGCGCTCGCGTTTTCAACGGGAGCGGTTTGATTTGTTTCGGTCGAGTTCGTGGTTGCTTGGGCAAACGCTGTGTGAGGCCACAGCACATTCACAGTGGCACTGGCGAGGAGTATCGAAGCAATGCCTGTGGAGAGTGCTTTACGTGAAAACGGAAGAGGCGCGTCGTGAGCGCGCGCATGGATAGCAGGCTTGATGTATTTCATTTGTCCCTCTCTTAATTATTGTGTTTGTGGAGTCATCTTTTATGATTGAGCACTGAAATACTAATATCATATTTATTCATAGTCAATCATATTTGATCATTTAAGATCATGGTTGTGCATAAATTATTGCATAGACAATCATTAGCAATCACAAACGAATCAAAAGAGGGAGGAGAAGGAGAGGGGCTGACCTTTATAAAACAACCGCATAGGCGTGGATCGGCCCATGCATGTTTGAACGAAACACAAGGTATTTGTTATTGGGAGAAAACTGCAGATTCGGCTCTACCTTGTAATCGTGCCCCCGCATATCCACCAATTTGGTATTTTTAAGTTTTCCTGGGCGGATCAGCTGAGTGGCATCGGGTGCACTGACTCCCAGGTCTTCGATAATCTCTGGTTCAAAAAGATAGAGATATTTTCCATCTTCGGCCCGTGCAACCATTTCACGATCGCCACCGTCGCCCGCTAATAATTTCCCATCGCGGGAAATCTGATAATGCACCGACCATTCATTGCGTTGCAGGTGATACCAATGGCGTTTTTTAGTCTCGAGGTTATAGGTAGCCAACCAGAACACTTCACCACGTGGCGTTTGCAAATCGTAGTAAACGGTTTTGCCATCGAAGGAAAAAAATTCATGGCCGGCAATTTCCATATTCATGGTGCGATGGTGAATTTTTTCCTTATTTTTGCCATCGATATCAATCGTCCAGATCCGGTCCACCATATGCCAGGGGCCTTCATGGCAATACATTATTTTGCGGGGATCGGCAGGGGAGAATTGCACATGATTGAGCCAGTCGGTAGAGCGGGTGATAACCGTGCGTTTGCCGGTGGCAATATCGATGGTAAAAATTTCCATAGGGATGTTTTTGGCCAAACGCTCGGCCATACGCAATTCCTTAGCAGCGGCAAAGCTTAAAGGCTTGCCGTCTGCACCGACAGCGTTGTAACCGCCATCTGTATTGGCCACTTTGGGGCCAGGCTGTAATTCTACAAAACGGGTGGAGTAAGCGCCTGCCATTAACGTGTCATCGGCATTTACCGAGGTGATGAAACCCTGCGGGAACGTCCCGATTAATTTTGCGGTACCACTAGGGATATCAATCGCATAGTATTCAATATTGTCGAAGCGATTAGCGTTGTCTTTACCCTTGAAGTCACCGGTATATTTTCGTGCATAACAAATCGGTTTGGTATACGACACCATAATCACATCATAGCGGCCTTCGATCAGCAGCGAGTGACGGTGTTGTTCAAAATCGTAAAGGCCAATGCCCCTGGGTGTGTTCATCACCATATAGCGGCTGTTGCTGGTGAAGGCGTTGTCATGGAAGTACAGCGATTTTGAATTATCGATTTCGGAGAGGCGAATAATTTTTCGTTTACTGATCGGATCAATCCATTCCTTGGGAAGAGAGTCTGTTGTTGCAGCAATCGGCATTGATAGCGATTGGTCCGCTATCGCTCCCTTGTTCATTAGCCATAACGTGCTGCTGGCGACAGAAGAAATGAGGAGCTCTCTTCTTTTCATAAGGATAATCCTGTTAATTGATATCGTTGTAGAACGATTAGGGGTTAATCAGGCGAGGGAATTGCCGTAGCCGATCAGGATAGTCGAGCTAACTAAAAAACTGAGACCGATCATGACATAGCGCAAGGTCTTACGGCTGGAGCCTTTCCATTCATTTAATGCAAAACCCCAGAGCGATGAAAAAATAATGATTGAGGCCATGTGGAGGGTCCAGGAGGAGAATCCATACTCACCCATCTGGCTTTCGCCCATCACATAAAAGAAAAATTGAAAATACCAAAGAACCCCTGCCAGGGCGCACCAGAATAGATTGATGCCGCTGCTCGCGGGAGAGTTGGTGCTGGAAGGCAGCTTGGGTTGTACATTGGGTTGGAAAATTTCTGATGCGCTTTTGTTCTTTGCGATCAAATAAGCACACCAGAGAAAATTTGTAGTAGCGCCGCCAATCAACACCACGCAAATCACCGGCAAACCTTTAAACAACGGATGCGTTCCTGCGGCGGCCGATAAGGCTGCCAAGGGTTCACCGGCGGAAATTCCGAAGGCAAAACACGATGACATAAGCCCGCAAAACAGCGCGACCAAGAACCCTTTTCTTAAATCGAATTCAGCAATATTTTTCTGCCTGTCTTCCGGGGTGCTTTCTTGTTCCTTGCAAATACCACCGACACCCACGATGGCAATACCCAGCAAACACAAAACGAGTCCTGCCAAAACAATTTGCCCGTGAGTGGTGGGCAGCACCTCGCTAAAAAATACGCCTTTCAGCATGGGTGGTATCAAGGTACCGAAAAACGCACAAAGTCCAAGTGCTACTGCCATGCCCAGCGAAAGACCGAGGTAGCGCATGGTCAGGCCAAAGGTTAAACCGCCTAACCCCCAAAGCAGTCCATAGACAACGCAGAGTATCAGTGTAGGGGTATCGGCGTTGGCGAGCACTCCGAATAAATCTTCGGTGCGAAAATAAGCAAAGATCCAGGGAGCAAAAATCCACGAAAAAAATCCGCCGATCAGCCAATAGATTTCCCATGACCAACCGCGCACTTTGCGAAAGGGAACGTAGAAGCTGGCAGATGCCAGGCCACCCAACCAGTGAAACAAAACACCCAGTAATGGACTTGCCATCTGCTACATCCCCAAGACTTTTCGATTTTATTTGCCGTTATTGCGCGGTCGTTTTAATGTAAGTGATGGCACCTTTGGTGCCGGAGACATCGTCAAATATCACAGCATCCGGATCGCTTGTTGCGATGGTTACATTGTTAAAACTGAAACCTCGCGCATGGGTAATCGCACCGGATGAAGTGGTGGTGATGTGCATATTGCTGAAGTGAATATTTTTGAGCGGCGCCTCCGCATAACCTTGCATGATAAAGGCAGCGTTAGCCTCGACCTCAACATCACTGATGTGAATGTCACGCAATTTAGGTATGCCTATGTCTTTGGGTACCGGTGTGGCAAGTACTTTCCAATGGTCGGGTACATTTTTTAAACCGGGCGGAATAACCGGATAGGAGTAGGCGGGCAACCAGTTCAAATCCACCCGCACAGCAGCCTCAGCGTTTCTGACTTTCATATCACGAATGCGAATATCGGACACAGTACCGCCACGCACATGAGCCGATTTAAAAAATATACCGCTGTAAACGGGTCCGAGTCCCTCAAGGTTATAAATATCAATATGACGGATGCTACCGGAGGTTTCACTACCGAAGGTCACGCCAGCTTCCGCGTGGCGAATAATGGAATCACGAATAACGACATGTTCGGTCGGACGATTAACCCGTAAGCCATCGGCATCGCGTCCGGCTTTCAAACAGAGAGCGTCATCATTCACATCAATATCGGCTTTTTCAATCAGTACATGATGTGATGAATCCACGTCGATGCCGTCGGTGGAGGGGCCTTTTCCATCGGAGTTATTGCGAATCACCACACCGGAAACTTTTACATCCTGCGAATAAACAATTTGTAACGTCCAGAACCCGGCACGCTTCAAATGCAATCCGCCGCCGAGCTCAACGCGACTGGCGTTGTATATTTGAATCAAACGCGGGCGCTCTGCATCATAGTCGGCAGCCCAGCGTAATCCTTTGCCTTCGTAGGCGTTGCGCTTATCCCAAAATGTTTGCCAAAACACCATGCCATTACCATCGATGGTTCCTTCCCCATAAATACGCACATCGGATGCTTCGTACACATTTAGCAGTGCAGAAGGCCAAATAATTTCAATACCAGCTATGCGGGTTTTTTGGCGGGGGTAGGATTCGATATCCTGTTTGCCGGTCAGCGTTACACCTTTGTCAAGGCGTAGCGCCATTCCGGATTTTAAAAACAGGGAGCCGGTGAGGTAGGTGCCGGGCTTTAAAACAAGCGTTGCACTTTTGGCTGCGGCTGCATTAATAGCCTTCTGTAGTGCGAGGGTATCATCGGTGACACCGTCACCTTTAGCACCGAAATCATTTGCTACAACTTCTACCGACCGCAGGTCTTTGGGCGGATTGATCGCAAGCTCGGCATGCGCGGGTGAAATCAGTAACATCATAATTGAGGCAAACGAACCGACTATATTATTCAATTTCATTGCATCATCTCCAACGGGATCGTTTACCGGAATTGTTGAACGAAAAGATGATTTATTGTTATTGCGTCAATAAAAAAAGGGCTGCCGGAAACGTCCGCGCAGCCTAAACGAGCACCATGCAATTAAAACCTGGCGCTAACCCCCAAGGTGATCGTGCGGCCAATCACCGTTTCAAACAACGTGTCCTGACGTACGCTATCGATATATAGCGTGTTGCGTTCGTCGGTGAGGTTTTGCGCTTCCAGGATCAGCTTCACATTGTCGGTCAAGCTATATGAAGCTGAGGCATCAACAAAGAAAGTAGATTTGTTTCCCAGCACATCGCTGTCGTTACCCCCAGAGGGAATTGCACGTAAATAACCTGAGCGATAGCTACCAGTTGTGCGGATACTGAAAGCATTATTTTCGTAATAAATAGTTCCACTGGCGGCGTCTTTCGACAACCCAATCAGATCATTGGTGGTGGTCAGGGTGGGTACGCCGTTTTCACTTTGCAACACGTAGTCAATGTCTGAAGTCACATGCGTGTAGTTAGCCAACAAACCAAAGTCTTCCCAGACGCCGGAGAGGAAGGTGAATGGTAACTGTAGGTTCAACTCGTAACCCTTAAGTGGGCCGCCGGGTGTGTTGGTGGATCGATTGACAGTGAATAAATCGCTGGGTACTGCCGCCGAACCTTCGAGCAATGTGTTGGGAAAACCGAGTTCGGTGTAGGGGACCAGACTTGAGATAGCTTGAATGTAGGTATCGATATCTTTTTCGAAGTAGGCAACCGATGCCAGGGCACCTTCATCAAAATACCATTCCAATGCTACGTCATAGGTTTTTGCACGAATTGGTTCGAGGAACGGATTGCCCACTGATGCGGTGCGTGTAGTTGGATTCATAGATCCGCTTGGAATTAATACACCTAGATCCGGACGCGACATAACCTCAGCAAAAGAGAAACGTGCGAGTAATGATGGATTAATTTCTACCACCACATTGGTGGAAGGCAGGAGATCATCGTATTTACGGCCGACCGTCACCGGGTTTGCAACGGTTGGATAAGTCGAGCCGGCCGGTGTGGCCGTGGGAACAAATCCCAGACTTTCTTGATCGGTTTCTACATACCGCACACCAATATCACCGCGTACAGGCATGGCAATGTTTTCAAAATTGAACTCAGCCATCAGGTAAGCACTGGTGATTTTTTCGTTGACCTCCGGTGATTGCGCTCCACATTCAGCACCGCACCAGACAAAATCATCGTAGCCAACGGCGGTCTTCCATTTCTCGTGATCAACACCCACATAATCACCCAGTGTGCCGGAACCCAATACATCATTCACACCGTTTACGCTAAGGGTAAAGTCCGAGACACTTACGCCTGCCGGTAAATCCTGGGTAGCGGTAAACGCAGGTGCAACGATACGACTGCGGGTTTCAAAATCGCTCTCGCGACTTTGCGCACCAAACTTGAGTTTGTAAATATCAGTAATTTGCCAACTGAAATTCACTTCGGCGGTGGTATTTTCCGTAGTGCGGGTCATGTTACGGGTGTTCCAGTTGCCCAATACTGTGCCATCTGCCAGGCCTGCGCCGTATTGGAAAATAGAGGGGTCGTTCACATCCACACCATATTGCAGTAGCGGAATATTGCGGCCGTTTCGAAAATCTATAACGTAATTGTCAGTGTCAATCGCGTCCAGGTTAACCGTCAGGCGTTCGGGGTTATCAAACTCAGACATGGAATTGCCGAGCAGAATATTCATCTCAAGAGAGTCATTAAAATTGTGCGTTACGTTGAGATTGGTTTGACGAAATGTGGACGTGAAACGGTCTACCAGACTTTCTGAGCGTAAATCCACGCCGTCATACAAGCCGTAGAGCAATGAACCGTTTGCATCGACTTCCAATTCTTTTACCGAAACCATCGGCTGGCCATTGTTGTTGGCGTTGCGCGCAAAAGAAAGGGCATCAATATAATTGTCACGGCGTACGACGTCGTATTTCGAATGCAGATTATCCAACGAAATACTGGTGTTTTCCGTGGGTTCCCATTGGAGCGTAATCGAACCGCCGGTACGCTCGGCATCCTGTTCGGAATTTAAATAACGGGGAATCCGCGGCATAAAAATTCCACCGCCGAACCGGCCAGATACACCGGTCATGGATTCCATCAATTCGTAAGCGTCGATATTGCCGGTGCGTGGATTGCCGGTGCTGCAGTTGAGAGCATCCGCTCCCTTGGCAGCGTTAGTTGCAGGAACCTGTTCACCAGTGTAACCAATCGGCGAACAGAAGCCACCGTTAACATAACCGGGTAAAATATTCACCGCCGAGTAACCCACCTCTCGAATATTTCGTTCCGAATGCGCAAATGAAATTAGCACGCCAAAGGTATCATCGGCGAATTTTTTCGCAATCAAACCCGACACCCGTGGGTCAGTGGATTCACTCACCTCGTTATACACACCGCGCGCCGTACCGGTGATGGTGAGCTCATCTTTAAATGACAATGGCTTGGGTGCTTTCAGATCAATCGTTGCTCCCAGGGAGCCTTCTTCAACATCCGCACTGGGGGTTTTACGTACGGTCAATTCAGAGAAAATCTCTGACGGAAAAACGTTGAAATCAAAACTGCGGCCGCCATTGCCAGCGCCGTAGATATCAGAAGAACCGGTTTGAGACGTTCCTTCCATGCCGTTAATACGCACGCGGGTGAACTCCGCACCCAAGCCGCGCACAGAAATATTTTTACCTTCGCCACCATCACCGCGTGAGAGTGCAACACCGGGAATACGCTGCATGGATTCCGCGAGGTTTGAATCTGGAAATTTACCAATATCTTCCGCAACAATACTATCGACCGCCGCCGCACTTTCGCGCTTTTGGTTTAGTGCAGTATTCAAAGAGGCCCTGAAACCGGTGACCACGACTTCTTCAATGTCAGTGTTTTCTGTGTCGGTCGTTGTTTGTGCGTGTACGTGACTGGTCAACGCAATGGTGGCCAGGATTGCGCAGGCGAGGGGATGTCTGGTGAATGTCGAACTGTTCATGGCGGCTCCGTTATTCGATGGTGCTATTTATTAGAAGGCTGCATCGCGCAGTAACAGAGTTTTATCTGCGCTGGAACATAATGATATATATATGACAATGCTGCAATCATATTCGATCATTAACGCTCTAATACCGTCATAAAGCGGCATTGGCACGCATAAAATGGCGTATTATTCATTTTATGGAGGCTTAGTTGCCGAGCGGCCGCGCCACGGAGGTGGGGAGACTAGGGCTGAGAACAAAATTTGCCGGAGGTTCAGGGTTAGCCGGATCGTAGGGAGGCACCTGGGCAAGAATATGCGCGGCGAGCGGGAGTTGTGTGCGTCGAATGCCTTCCACTACACACTGTGCCAATTGATAAGCGCCGTAATTGTTATGGTGGGCAATATCTTTGCCATGATCATTAAATGCTAACGGAGCTTGTGTCTCACCGAGTGCTTCGTACAATTTTACGCTCATGGAATCCAGATCGATTAGTGCCACATTTTTTTCGCGAGCAAGATTGCGTACTGCTTGCGGATAGTACCCGTGGCTGTTGTTAATTTTTCCCTGCTTGTCGAAGGTGCGTCGCTGCACGGAGGTGATCAATACTGGTGTCGCACCGCGCATGCGCGCCTCTGCAATAAAAACGTTTAGATAATCCTGATAGGTCGTCTCTGCCTCCACATAAGTTTGTGGCCACTGCTGCTTTTGGTCGTTGTGACCGAACTGAATGAATAGATAATCCCCAGGTTTAATTTCTTCCAATACTTTCGCAAAACGCAAACTGGTTATAAATGATTTGAGCGTTTCTCCGGATTCAGCATGATTAGCTACGGCAAAGGTGCTATCAAAAAACACTGGCAGCATCTGTCCCCAACTGGCAGCGGGCTCATAGGGTTGATCGGTGACAGTGGAGTCGCCCACGAGAAAAACCGTTGGCGCATTGATCTTTTGCAGGGTAATGGAGACAGGTTGGGGCGCATCCCCGTTAAACTCCAGGGTCAGCTTATCGTCCCAATGCAAGCTGTGTTGTTCACGTTTATTCAGCAACACCCGTGTACCTCCCGGTGCATAAGATTCGGGTGGCGTAAGCAATGCATTACGCACATTGACGACAAATTCATGACGAATAACCTGACCGGGCGCTGTGGTGAAGTTATGCACGTACAAACGACGCGACTCTGCTTTGATGGTATTGGAAGAGGCGAATGTGGGATGGCCTAACTCAAGTGTCACACGATAATTCCCCGGTGGAACTTTCACAGAAAAATAAAAAGGTTCACCGGTGCTATTGATGCGCGTATGCATATCGAAGCCATAGCCGCGCGCATTGCTGTAGGTCATCTCCGGGGTAACGGCGAACACTTTTTCCGCCGCTGTGGTCGGCGTGACAAATGTAAATGTCTGCGGCTTATTAAAATCCAACAGGTCAGCATGGGCCTCACTATTCTTCGTTGATTGATATCTGGCGCTCGGGTCGCGATGAGGAGCGCAACCCAGGAGGTTAAGAATGATCATGGTCAGCAGGATGGTGTGGGGCAGGCGCGACGACATAGGCGATCTCTCTTGGGCGTTTATCGGGAGATGTGGGCCGCTCTTGTCCCTAAGCAGCCCCTTTGGCAGGTGTCACTAATAACAAAATAGGCATAATCAATCAATAGTAATCATTAATTGGATGAAAGCTTGTTAATTATGATTTAATTTGACGTAATATAGCCTCATCGAGATATATAGATATCCATTTTTATCGAAAGTAGACGGTGCCTTTATAGAGGACCGGTTTTAGCCATAACAATAAAGAAGCGAGACAACAGCATGATCACATCGAGACGAAAGGCCATCAAACTTATGGCTTCTACGGCAGGTTTAACCGCCGCCGCGCCCTACGTGAGTGCAAATAACGCAATAACGGCATCAACCGCTTCTCCGCAACCCCATGTGCCGTACCAGATGAAAAAATTAATACATGGGGTTTGTTATTATCCTGAGCTGTGGCCGGTGGAGGATGTTGACCGCGACATTGCCAAGATGAAGTCGCTCGGTATCAATATGATTCGTATTGGCGAGTTTTCCTGGTCATCTATTGAGCCGGAAGAGGGCAAGATTTCCACGCAGTTTTTTCGCCAGGTCATGGATAAATTTCACGCGGCGGACATTTCGATAGTGTTTTGTACGCCTACACCTACGCCGCCGATTTGGTTAACACATACGCACCCGGATCGTTTATTCGTGAACGCTGACGGCGAGCGACTTATTCATGGCGCACGCCAACATGTAAGCTATGAACACCCGGCGGTGCGAGCAGCCTGTTTCCGCATCGTCGAGCAGATTGCGAAAGACCTTGGTGATCATCCGGCGATTATCGCGTGGCAAATTGATAACGAAATTAAATGTCATGTGGCGGAAGATTTTAGCCCGGCAGCCATTGTGGCTTGGCATAAATGGTTAAAAAAACGTTTCGGTACGATTCAGCATCTAAATGAAGCGTGGGGCACGCATATATGGAGTACCTATTACCAAACGTTTGAACAAGTGCCTGCCCCATTCAAAACACCTTTCTTACATAATGCTTCGTTAAGCACGGCCTACCGATTGTTTAATCGCGAAAGTATTGCGGAATTTGTGGATATGCAGTGCGACATTATTCGCCAATATTCTCGTGCACCCATTACCCACAACACCAATCCCGCGTTTTCAGTCAACCACGAACGTTTATTCAAAAATTTGGATTTTGCCGCTTACGATGCCTATCCCTCAAGTACGCAGTGGAGCGCTTTGGTGTTTCGCAGCGATATGTACCGCGCCGCTAAACCTGGCCGTCCGTTCTGGTTGATGGAAACCAGCGTGAGCCATAACGGTTGGTTGGGCACTCACAGCCCCATGCATCCCGAAGGATTTTTAGCGGCTGAAGCCGTGCTGGTCTATGGCTTGGGCGGTGAAGCCCTGTGTTATTGGTTATGGCGTCAGCAACGTACCGGTGCGGAGATCAGCCACAGCGCAGTAGTGAGCGCTTGGTACAAACCCTCCACTGGCTATGAGCAAGTCAAGTTGGTTGAAGCAGCGCGTAAAAAACTCGAACCTTTATTGATCGAAAGTAAGCCAGTGGTGCCCGACATTGCGGTGACCTGGTCCGATCACGCGCGCGCGATGATTGAAACGGAACCCATGGATAAAGATGAAAATTTTCCGACGACTTATCAAGGCGTTGTGGAGTTTTGGCATAACCTGGTGTTCGAGCAGGGCTATCATCGTGATGTGCGCTTTGAGGGTGCAAGTTTGGATGGGTTAAAGCTGCTGATCACACCCACCATGCCTTATGTGAGTGAAGAGTTTTTGCAACGCGTGGTTAATTTTGTAAAAGCCGGAGGTGTTTGGTTAATTGGACCTGGGACCGGCTTGCGCGAACGGGAACACACAATACCTACAACAACAGGATTGGGTTTACTGGATGCTGTAGCTGGAGTAGAAACCCATTATGTTTTTCCTCTGACCAACACCGGTATTACAGGCAAAGTGGCCAATAAAACGCTCAACTTTACCGGCTGGTGCGCGGCGGTAAAGGCAGCGCACCGCGATACCCGCGTGCTCGGCACGCTCAATTCCAGTTTGGTGCCCGGAACGGCTTTCTTAACCGAACGTGTTCTGGGTAAGGGCAAGGTGGTGTTGCTATCGGCGCACCCAGCGGGGGAGGACGGCAAAGCATTTATTGCCAATTTGATTCAGGGCTATGCCAATGAGTTGCAAATAGCCACTCAGCTTGAGGCAAGCCAGGGTACAGTGGTTTGTCCGCATGTGACTAAACAAGGTAAACGACTCTGGGTAGTCGTTAATATGGATGGTAAAGGCGGTAGCGTACAGCTCGCACGACGCGCGCGCGATGCGGTGTCTGACAAACCCGTCAGCGCTAACCGTATTAAATTGAAAGCCTACGAGTGGCGCGCCCTGATTGCCGACGCTGAGTAACTAAATGTTAAAACAGTGAACATAGTCGACAATCACCAGCCAACAGGTTTGCCGACCCACGAATTCGACGAGATGTAGACCATGGAAAAAATAGCCTTTGTGATGACCCTGAAACCGGGTTATGAAGCGGAATATAAAAAACGCCATGACGCCTTATGGCCCGAATTAGCGGCGGAACTTAAAAAAGCGGGCATCTCTGATTATTCTATTTATTTGCACCCGCAATCGCTCAAGTTATTTGCGGTGCTCAAGCGCACCGACAACCACACCATGGATGGCTTGCCCGCGACAGCGGCAGTTAAAAAATGGTGGGCGTACATGGCTGATATTATGGACACCCATTCAGACAACAGCCCCATCGTTGAGTCGCTGGAGCAGGTATTTCATTTTGAATAATTACGGTAACTGATCCATGCACATAACCGCTGCCGGTGTATTCGCGCCCGAACTGTGGCTCGCGATCCGGTATTTGACGGTGCGCTGACGTGAGCTATTGGAGTAAATAATGAGACAGGTCCATCAACAATTTTTGACGCTGGCTGCCTTCGTGCTGGTGACGCTGCTTTGCTTTAATGCACACGCAAGCACAACCTGGGTTGATAGTCGATATCATTCCGGGGATTTTCCCCTGGCGACCAAAAAACGTTCGGCTTCGATTCTGCTCGCACCTGACGATTTTACTGTTGTTCATCTCGCTGCTCGTGACGTGGCGGCCGATATACAGCGCGTAACCGGGCGCACACCAGAAGTGCTGGTACGTGCCGATACATCTCTGCAAGCGTTAACAAGCCCTACGGTGCTCATCGGCACCTTGGGCAAACACCCACTGATTGATCAGTTGGTTGCCGACGGAAAATTGGACGTTGCCGATTTACACGGTCAGTGGGAAAGTTTCGTCATTGCCACTGTGAATGAAGCCTACGCGGGCGCAGCACCTATCTTGGTTATTGCAGGTAGTGACAGGCGTGGCACAGCCTTTGGTATTTACGAGCTCTCTCACGCTATAGGTGTATCGCCCTGGTACTGGTGGGCCGATGTGGTACCAGACAAAAAATCAGCACTTTATGTCAGCGCTGGCACGCGCCGTTTTGGTCCGCCATCGGTAAAGTATCGCGGCATTTTTATTAATGATGAAGACTGGGGTATGCATCCGTGGGCAGCAAAAAACTTTGAACCAGAAAATGGTGGCATAGGGCCAAAAACTTATCGAAAAATGTTTGAATTAATGCTGCGCTTGAAAGCCAACACGCTCTGGCCAGCCATGCATCCGACGACTAAACCTTTTAACCATTTTCCACAGCATGCACAACTCGCCGATGATTACGCCATTGTGATGGGCTCGTCCCACGCGGAACCTATGTTGCGCAATAATGTGGGCGAATGGACCGCGCCCAAAGAGCACTACAACTACCTGATCCATCGCGATACGGTTCACGGTTATTGGGAAGAGCGTATGCGTACCAATGGCCGTTTTGAAAATATTTATACGCTGGGTATGCGTGGCATTCATGACTCCCAGATGCAAGGCCCAACTACTGATGTGGAGCGAATCCAGTTATTGCACAAGGTATTTACCGATCAACGTGCACTTATAAAAAAGCACACCTCATTGCCACTGGAACGCGTGCCGCAAATGTTTTGTGCATACAAAGAAGTGCTCGGACTCTATCGCCAAGGCTTACAAGTACCGGAGGATGTAACTATTGTGTGGCCTGATGATAACTTTGGCTACATGCGTAACTTTGCCAACGCTGAAGAGCGCCAGCGTGCGGGTGGCTTTGGGGTTTACTACCACTTATCGTACCTGGGCGCACCCATGGCCTATCTCTGGCTAAATACCACGCCACCCGCATTGATCTGGCAGGAAATGTCCAAGTCCTATGAAATGGGCGCCGACCGAATCTGGATTGCTAACGTCGGTGATTTAAAACCCGCTGAAATCGGCACCGAGCTTTTTTTACAGATGGCATGGGATATCAATCGCTGGCGACGTGACAACCAACAGGATTATTTACGCGAGTGGGCTGCGCGCGAGTTTGGGGAGCGCAACGCCAACAGTATTGCAGACGTGATGCGCGACTATTACCAATTGAACTATCAGCGCAAGCCCGAACATTTGCAGTGGTGGTTGCCGCGTACCGAACCCCGGCGAAGCAATTTTAGTGAGGCTGAATCACGCGCACGGCTACACGCTTTTCAGCAATTGCGATTGCGTACCGAACAGATACGCAAAAAAATCCGTGATAACAAACAAGCTGCGTTTTTCCAGCTGGTCGGCTACCCCATTAATGCGTCGGCATTGGCTAATATTCGTTTTCTAGAAGGAGAACGTGGCAATAGTGTCGCCGCTCACGCCGCCGATGCGCAGCTTAAAGAAGAGACCGCACTCTGGAACACTTGGCTTGCACAGGGCAAATGGAAGTATTTTATGGCAATGGAGCCCGCCGATGACATGTGGGATCAATACCGTATTTCAAACTGGACTATGCCTAAACCACAAGAGTTTACCAGCGCCTCTATATCGTCTGTTGAAATACCCAAAAAAAACAGACAATACTCTTTCGCATTGGAAGCAGAAAATTTTAAACGAAAAATTGATAAGCCCAAAGCAGCATGGGAAATCATTCCGGGCCTCGGCCGCTCTGGTAGAGGATCAATAGCAGTTTTTCCAGTTACGGCAGCGCGGCTTGAACTTGAGTCAGTCAAGCACGCTCCGCGTGTGGAATACGATGTGGTTTTACCTGAAACTGGCGAAATAACATTGCATGTATATTTAATTCCTACACACCCATTGGCTGGCTCTGATTTGAGGTTTGCGCTTGCGCTCAATGAACAAACACCGCAAATGGTTGCTTACGATGTAAAAGATGGCAGTGCTGAATGGGCGCAAGGCGTGCTGGATTCAACACGTATAGCCACCACAACGGTCACAGTGAAAAAGCCCGGCAAGCAGGTGTTGAAATTCTACGGCGTGGATGCCGGCGTACTGCTGGATAAAATAGTGGTTGATATTGATGGTGTAGCGCCCAGCTATTTGGGGTTGCCAACGGCATCTTCTGCGCTCTGAGTGAGCGACGTTTTAGCAAAAGCGGGACATAGTGGATCAAAATTACATCCATCTTTTTGGCCGGATTATTAATAGCGTATGAAAGCAGTACTTGATATCGGCAAAACCCATGTCAAACTTCAGCTGGTCAACGAGGCGGGTTACGTTTGTAATACCTGGTCACGCGTCAATTCGCCAATCAATAACGCGCCTTATCCTCATGCGGATATCACGGGTGTTTGGCAATGGCTGATGACGACATTGCGTGCTTGTGCGCAGGCGAATCAAATCACGGCGCTGATCGTAACCACTCATGGCGCAACGGCCGCATTGGTTAACGCTGCTACCAGCAACTCCGCAAGCGACGACGGCTTGGTACTACCGGTGCTTGATTACGAATTCACCGGCGTTAACGATTGCGACATGGTTTACCGCAAGGTGCGCCCGGATTTTACCGAAACCTTATCGCCTGCTTTACCGGCGGGTTTAAATCTCGGCCGTCAGTTGTTTTGGTTGCAACAAAGTTTCCCCACCAAATTTTCGCACGCAACTCACATTCTGATGTATCCACAATATTGGGCTTGGCGTTTAACCGGGGTTGTGGCCGGGGAGGTCACCTCTCTGGGTTGTCATACGGATCTTTGGTCGCCACGCACCAACTGTTATTCGAGTCTGGTTGAAAAGTGCCAATGGCAAGCCTTGATGCCGCCGTTAAAATCCGCTTGGCAGGAACTGGGTCATGTCAGTCGTGACGTTGTTGCCCAAACGGGTCTCTCACCAGGTTGTCTGGTGTATGTTGGCTTGCACGATAGCAATGCCAGTTATTTACGTTACTTAATCAATAATTCCGCTTCGACAGAATCATTCACCGTTATTTCCAGTGGCACCTGGACAATTTTAATGTGTGCGCATGCGCAATTAACTACCTTAAACAGTACGAGCGATATGCTGGCCAATTGTGATATCTACGGTGCTCCGGTGGTGTGTGCCAGGTTTATGGGCGGGCGCGAATACGCTGTCATTTGTGAGCGCTTGGGTGGTGATCTCTGCGCACCGGTGACCGCCATGGAAATACAGCGTGCGCTGGATAATCAGTGGATGGTGACTCCCGATTTTAGTGACGGTAACGGCCCCTATGGTGGCCTTACTCCGCACATACATTGTCCCAATCCTGCCCCCTCAGCTGGGGCAATCGCTACCTTGTACTGCGCATTAATGATTGATCAGCGACTTACAGACCTACAGGCGACCGGCCCCATTTATATCGAAGGCGCGTTTTTAAAAAATCCGCTGCTGTGTCAACTGGTAGCGCAACTGCGCGCGGATCAACCTGTATATTTATCGGCTGATGATACCGGCACCGTGCAGGGCGCCGTGTTACTGACTGAGTTCGCGCATACCGCAGATTTTACGCTGGCGCTGACAGCCTGTAATGCCGCGCGCTTTAATGGCGTTAACGACTACCGCGCGTATTGGTACCGCTTGATTGCACAGACTGAAAATACGGATTGAAATGATGCTCTGCTGGAAACTGCCAATTGATAATATTCGATCATATTCCCGCTTTTGTGATTGATAATGATTGAAAAACTGCGTATCATCGCCCGATCAATCATTTATTTTATTTGCAGGCAGGGATTAACCACATGCTGGAAAAACAGCGCCAACAACTGATTTTGGATTTTCTCGACGAAGCGAAATTTGCTGGGGTTCGGGTGCTCTGTGATCAACTCAATTCCTCTGAAGCCACCATACGTCGCGATCTAAATAAACTCGCAGCAGCGGGCAAGATCAAGAAAATTCGCGGTGGAGCTGAAGCCATTCAATCTACCGTGATCCCGGTAGCAAAAATTGCAGGTAAGTCTTTTTGGGTCGATAAAGAAAAAAATGTCGATACTAAAAGGATGATTGCCAAGCGTGCGGTAGAGCTATGCGAAGATGGCGAATCCGTCATTATTAATGGCGGTTCTTCCACTTTTATGATGGCGGAGTTTTTACAAGACCGGCGTATGAATATTTTGACGAATTCTTTTGTTCTGGCGCATGAGTTGTTAGAAAGCAGCCAGAACCAGATTACGTTGCCGGGTGGGGAAGTGTACCGAAAACAAAGCATTATTCTCAGTTCTTTTGAAAACGACACCACCCAAAACTACCATGGCAGCAAGATGTTTATGGGCTGTCCGGGTATCAGTGAAGTCGGTGTTATGGAAACGGACCCATTACTTATTTTGGCCGAACAAAAGCTGCGGAAACGCGCAGAAAAATTAATTGTGTTGGCTGATAGCACCAAGATCGGTGTAAAAGGTAATCTGATTTTTAGCCCGCTTTCGGGTGTAGATGTCGTAATTACCGACAGCAACGCGAGTAAAACGACGCTGGAACATTTTGAGCGTCAAGGTATAGAAGTGATTGTGGTTGATGCTTGCGATTAAATGACATGAAATAACAATGCTCAGTGATTTTCATACGGCATTTATTTTTTTAATACTGAGCAACAATACGTGTGAAAAAATACCCGCATATGCGGGTATTTTTTTGTCTGCGATTCTTGATGCGTGGTATGGCTCTGTGGTGGGGCACGTGGATAAGAACTTATTAATACCAGTCCCTCGGTACGTATGATCACACATGACGCTTATGAATGATTGAAAATGATTGTAAATGCTCTTGAATGAGTTTATATTGACTGCATTATCTGTTTTGTTTTGTCAAAACGATCACGATTTATCCACTATGAAGCATAGGAAGTATCAATGCCCTACCAACCCGATGAATATAAATACGTCAAATATTTATGGGACGATGCTGTCGCGGACACACTCGATCCTGTTGAGAACCTGGTGTATCGCTCGAATAAGTTGGGCGAAGATCAGCGCATCACCAATACTGGCGGCGGCAATACCTCAGCAAAACTCATCGAAAAAGATCCGTTAACCGGTGAAACCGTGGAAGTGCTGTGGGTGAAGGGTTCGGGTGGTGATCTGCGTACATCAAAAAAAGAAAATTTTTCATCGTTATACAGTGCCAAGTTGCAAGCGCTGGATAAGGTTTATCAGAAGTATCCGGATAAAGGCTATAAGTCTGCCGGTGAAGATCGCATGGTAGGGATGTTTACCCACTGTAACTTTTGCCTGAACCCACGAGCGTCATCTATTGATACGCCGCTGCATTCAATGATTGCTGAAAAACATGTTGACCACCTCCATCCGAATGCCGTGATATCGGTAGCCTCATGCAAAGATCAGGAAAAACTGACGGCGAAAATTTGGGATGGAAAATTAGCCTATGTGCCCTGGATGCGTCCAGGTTGGGAGGCGGCCAAAGTCTGTGAAGATACCTATACAAAAAATCCGCATATTTGGGGCATTTTGCTCGGCCAACACGGACATACCAATTGGGCATCGGAAAGTAAAAGCTGCTATGAAACTTCGCTCTGGGTTATTGAAAAAGCAGCCCGTTATATTGAACTGCACGACAAAGGCGATAAAACTTTTGGTGGGCAAAAATATGAAAGCTTGAGTGATGCTGCGCGCACAGTTTTGCTGCGTGATTTTTTGCCTGTCGCGCGTGGTTTGATTTCCGAGGAAGTAAAATTTATTGGCACGGTGCAAACGGATGAGACAACTCTGCGATTTGTAAACAGTGTTGATGCGCCGCGTCTTGCCGAATTGGGTACCTCATGTCCCGATCACTTTTTACGCACTAAAATCAAACCACTCTATGTTGAGTTTGATCCACAGCACGATAATCTTGAGACCTTGATCAATCGGTTTAAAACCGGTTTGCAAAAATACCGTACTGATTACGTCGCTTATTATGAAACCTGTAAGCGCGCCGATTCCCCTGCGATGCGCGACCCCAGCCCAACTGTGGTACTCATTCCCGGTGTTGGGATGATTGCCTGGGGCAAAAACAAATCCGAATCGCGGGTAACCGCCGAGTTTTACAATTGCGCCATTGAAGTGATGCGCGGGGCCGAAGCAATTTCCGAATACACGGCCTTGCCAGTGCAGGAAGCGTTTGATATCGAATACTGGGCGCTGGAAGAAGCTAAATTACAACGTATGCCAAAAGAAGCCAATCAAGCGCGCAACGTTGTTGTGGTAGTGGGCGCTGGTGATGGTATTGGTAAAGCTGTAGCGCATCGAGTGGCGAAAGAGGGCGCACATGTAGTATGCGCCGATTTACGGCTTGAAGCTGCCGAACAAACCGCCGCTGAACTCACCAAAATTTACGGCCAGGGTATTGGCGTAGCGGGCAGTGGTATTTCCAGCTGCGGCCCCGCGATTGCGCTGTCGGTAGACATTACTCGTCGCGATACAGTGCGCGACATGTTTACACAGGTAATCCTGGCTTATGGCGGAATCGATAATGTCATTATTACTGCCGGCGTGTTTATCGCCGAGGGCGCTGACGCTCATCAAAATGACAAAAACTTTGATATCAGTTTTGGGGTAAATGTAAAAGGTGGCTACATTGTCGCCTCTGAAGCACAGCTCATTTGGGAGAAGCAACATTTACACGGCAGTCTGGTGCTGACCACGAGTGTCAATGCCGCCGTATCGAAAAAAGGCTCGCTCGCCTATGACACCAGCAAAGCGGCGGCAAATCATTTGGTGCGTGAATTGGCGGTGACCTTGGCACCGCTGATCAATGTCAATGCCTTGGCACCAGCCACGGTGGTGCAGGGCAGTACCATGTTTCCGCGTGATCGGGTTATCTCATCGCTTAAGAAATACGCAATTGCATTTGATGAAAGTGAAACAACGGAATCCTTGCGCAGCAAACTGGCTAATTTTTACGCCCAGCGCACGCTGACCAAGCAGCCTATTACACCGGAAGACCAGGCCGAGGCGGCTTTTCTGCTAATTTCGGGTCAACTCAGTAAAACTACAGGACAGGTTATTAGTGTAGATGGTGGTTTGCACGAAGCCTTCTTACGTTAAAGGTAGATAATCATGAGAAGAATAGATTTAGCGTTAATTAACGAGCAAAACGAAAAAGCCAAAACTTTTTTGCAAACCGATTACGATGCGCTCGGTGAAAAGCTGAGCCGCGACAGCATCGATATCGAAAGCCTGACCAAGGCCGCGATCGATTTTCAAATCGCTGTGCCCTCTTGGGGAACTGGCACTGGTGGTACGCGATTTGCGCGCTTCCCGGGTCAGGGTGAACCGCGAAATATTTTTGAGAAAGTAGAAGATTGTGCGGTTATCAATGAACTGTCCGGTTGCACCGCCAGTGTGTCCCCGCATTTTCCCTGGGACACGGTGGATGATTTTTTTGAGTTGAAGCAACATGCTGATAGCTTCGGTTTGAACTGGGTCTCCGTTAACTCCAACACATTCCAGGATCAACCGGGCCAAGCAGTCTCATACAAATACGGCAGTTTAAGTCATACCGAGCAAGCGGCCCGTGATCTGGCCATTCAACACAACCTTGATTGTATTCGCTACGGTCAGCAATTAGGTGCAAAAAGTTTAACGGTTTGGGTGGGGGACGGTTCCAACCATCCGGGCCAGCAACATTTTCAGCGCGCCTTTGAACGCTACTTGTCCAGCGCCGAACAAATTTATAAGAGCCTACCGGCCGATTGGGAAATGCACCTTGAGCACAAGATGTTTGAGCCTGCTTTTTACTCCACGGTTATTCAGGATTGGGGCAGCAGTATTTTGGCTGCTATGCACTTGGGGCCAAAGTGTAAGTCACTGGTGGATTTGGGGCACCATGCACCCAATACCAATATTGAGATGATTGTGTCGCGCTTGATTCAATTTAAAAAGCTGGGAGGCTTTCACTTTAATGACAGCAAATATGGCGATGACGACCTCGACAGCGGTTCGCTGCAACCTTACCAGCAATTTCTTATTTTTAATGAGTTGGTGGACGCCGAGTATCGCAAGGAATCTGACTTTCATCCCGCTTATCTGCTCGACCAAAGTCACAACGTGACCGATCCTATCGAAAGTCTGGTAACCTCGGCGATTGAAGTACAGCGTTCCTACATTAAAGCGCTACTGGTTGATCGTGCGGCGCTTTACAGTTACCAGGATAAAAACGATGCAATGATGGCAAGCAGTGAACTAAAGAAAGCGTTTAATATTGATGTTGCACCTATTCTTGCGATGGCTCGCTATCGGAAAGAGGCGGCGATCAATCCACTGCAAACTTATCGAGCACTTAATTACCGTAAAAGCATGGCTGAAGTGCGTCCGCGCGATGCCAGGGCGACCAGTTCGGGCATAATCTAGGTCAATATTTTTTTAACTTTCATAGGACGTAAAAGCGCGCTATTTGTGGATTAACAACACAAATAGCTCGCGCGGCCCGTGCGCTCCATAAGCAAGCGTTTGCTGAATATCAGCGGTTTTGGATGGGCCGGAGACCAAAACCATATTGGTCGGCATAGTATTTTTCCATCCCTGTGTTTGTATCACCTCTCCAAAATCGTTGTAGAGGGTTTCTTCGCGCACAATCACAATATGGCAGGGCGGCACCAGTGACAAACTGCGTGGTTCATCCGGACCTGGACGCATAACAACCGTGCCTGTGGAGGCAATAGCACAGACGGCGCTGGTGATTCCTACCTCCACCTCGTTAAATAGGAAAGATTTCCAATGTTCAATATTCCCCGCTGGTAATGGGTCGCTTATCGACACGATGGCCGGATATTGCTCACGTACTCTTGCCGAAGCGATGGCGATGCGAGATTTTCCCTGCGTGCTTTGCGTAATAATTGTATTGATGTGCTGGGTAATATCCTTCTCGCTGGCTGTTATCACCCGGGCGTGATTCGCCGTAAGCAGCATTCGAAATTGTTCGACGGGCGATGTTGCTCTCGTCCAATGATAAACAGGCACGGTATTTTCTTTGTCGGTGTCGGCCGCGCGTGCAGTGCGCAACTTTTGCAGAATAGTGGACCTTGCGGCGTGTACAGTCATTGCTTTGCACCTGTGCGCGTGGATTTATTGCGTATCATTTCATGCAACGTTTGCGGCGCGGGTTTGGGTGTAGTCCGGCCTTTGTTCCAAGGGCTTTTTGTCGCACCAACCAGTGCGCGACAGCGCGCGACCACACGTGTTGACAGGTGATAGCTAGCAGGATGGCGACACAACCAGCTCCAAAGAAACCAAAAACCTGCTTCGAGCCTGCTGCGTGCACTTCCTGCACCCCGCATTGATCCTGTTTGACTCGCGCTTAGGTTAGCTTGCTGGCGCAGACGCTGTAACAATTTCGGAATAGGAATGTTAACCGGACATACCGCTTCGCAGGCGCCGCATAGCGATGACGCCGTGGGTAAATCGCGGGTTATCTCAAGACCGGATAAATGCGGTGAAATAATTTTTCCGATCGGGCCAGGGTAGGTGGTGCCATAGGCATGGCCACCAATGCGGGTATACACCGGGCAATGATTCATACAAGCCCCGCAACGAATACACAATAAAGTATCGCGAAATTGTGCATCAGCGTAGGCTTGGGTGCGTCCATTGTCGAGCAGGACCAAATGCACTTCTTGTGGACCATCTCTTTCACCTTCGCCGGTTTTGCGTGGGCTGGTAATCAAATTGAAATAGGTCGTGATTATTTGGCCGGTCGCTGAGCGGGTTAACAAGCTTAATAGTGGTGGAATGTCATCCAGCGACGCAATAACCTTTTCAATACCGGCCACAGCGATATGTACCGGCGGAATAGTTGATGTCATCCGACCGTTACCTTCATTCTCAACCAGACATAGCGTGCCGGTTTCGGCAACCGCAAAATTAACACCCGTTATACCAATGTCAGCCACCATAAAACGCTCGCGCAATGTAACGCGGCCAATGTTAATTAATGTATTAACATCGGTGGTGTATTCCACATTGTCAATTTTGTCGGCAAACAGTCGACCTATTTCTTCTGCATTTTTGTGAATCGCAGGCATGATAATGTGTGAGGGATGTTCACCCGCCAATTGCACAATGTATTCACCCATGTCAGTTTCAATGCAGCTTTTTCCTTTCGCTTCCAAATAAGCGTTAAGACCGATTTCCTCAGTTGCCATGGATTTTCCTTTCACCACACGTGTGCCTGCATGCTGATCAATGAGCTGGTTGATGATCATGTTGGCTTGCGCCGGATTTTCCGCCCAGTGCACGTGAATTCCGTTGCCAATACAACGGGCTTCCAGTTCCTCCAGAAGCTCAGGGAGTTGGCGCAATGCCGCTTTTTTTATTTGCTCAGCGGTGGCTTGTAACCTCGTGAAATCATCTTGATCAGGAAATACAGTGGCGCGCTTTTGTTGTAAAAAATCCATCGCACCGCGAAAGTTTTGGCGGATAACCGGGTCGGCCAAGGCTGCTTTTGCCTGCGATTTGAATTTGGCTTGTTCATACTGACTTACGGGCCAGCGCATAACTTATACCTCGTCCTGTACCCGCGTGCGTTGGTAGAGATAACTGGCGAGGTGAAGGCCGCGTAAAGGATTTTGTTGGTGCTCAAGTGTGCAATTGATATTGAGCATGCAACCCCAATCGGTGCTGACATAGCGAGCACTTTGGGTTGCGGTAAGATGATTGGCTTTGTCGCTTGCCATAACCGAGGAAATATCAGCTTGCTTCACCGAAAAGGTTCCACCAAAGCCACAGCATTCTGTACTGTATGCGTGATCCACCAATTCAACATTCTGCAGTTGCTGTAATAGGGCGACACTCGTATCGTGAATACTCATCTCACGGCGACCAGAACAGGAGGTGTGCAACGTCACGCGTTCTTTCTCTCCCCGATCCTCCAGTTTTATATTCAGGCAGTGCAATAAAAATTCACTGAATTCAAAAATGCGCCGGGTGAAGTCGAGCATTGTTTGATCCTCAGGTGCGAGTTCCTGGTAGTGCTTGCGCATCATGCCGCCGCAGGAGCCAGACAAGATGACAATCGGCCAAGGCTCTGGGAAAAGTGCCATCTGGTTTTTAGCTACCGCAAGTGCCTGAGCAGAATAGCCAGAATTGTAGGCTGGCTGACCGCAACACGTTTGCTCCCCCGGATAAATCACTTCAACACCCTGTTGCTCCAGCAGCGCAATTGCATCCAGCCCCGACTCGGGTGCAAAAGAATTGACCAGGCAGGTGCCGTATAAATAGACCTTTTCCGGCTTTGGGGGATACAACTTCACAGGCAAATTCATTCATCACCTTGATTCTAATTGGTTGGTTGTTGCGAGTAAATTACCATATTATGATTGAAATTAATTGAAAAAGAATGAATATGATTAAAAATTGCTGATTTTTTTGATTTTTTGTGTATGCTGGAGGCGTTTTTTAAACAGCCGAGAGGGATATGATGACCAGCCTGATTAATCTGATTCAGCCCGGAGTCGTGACCGGTAGCGACTTACAACGGGTTTATGCGGACGCAAAAGCCAACCATTACGCCATTCCCGCCGTGAATGTGATTGGCACTCATTCGATTAATGCCGCCCTCGAGGCGGCGCGTCATGTGGGTTCGCCCATCATTATCCAAGTGTCCAACGGTGGTGCCAGTTACTTTGCGGGTAAGGGGTTGAACCTGCCCGGGCAGGAGTCAGCCATTGTTGGCGCAATCGCCTCTGCCAAATATGTGCATCAGGTAGCGCGTTTTTACGAGGTGCCGGTCATCCTGCACACCGATCACGCTGCCAAAAAATTATTGCCCTGGATTGATGGTTTACTCGAGGCAGGCAAATCCCACATTGAGCAAACCGGCGTTCCTTTATTCAGTTCACATATGCTGGATCTATCAGAAGAGTCGCTTGAAGAGAACATCGAAATTTGCGCTACCTATTTGAAAAAAATGCACAAGCTTGGTATGGGTCTGGAGATCGAATTGGGATGCACCGGCGGTGAAGAAGATGGGGTGGATAACAACCATATGGATAAATCTGCGCTCTACACCCAGCCGGAAGACGTTGCCTATGCCTACCGGCAGCTCTCTGCTATCAGCGAAAAATTCACCATCGCAGCGTCGTTTGGCAATGTTCACGGTGTTTACAATCCGGGCAATGTACAGCTAAAACCCGGCATCCTGAGAGATTCACAAACCTTTGTCAGTCATGCGTTTGGTTTGAAAGAAAATGCATTGGACTTTGTGTTTCATGGCGGCTCCGGATCATCGCCCAGCGATATTACAGAAGCGATTACATACGGTGTGGTAAAAATGAATATCGACACCGATACCCAGTGGGCTTTTTGGCAGGGCGTGCTCGATTTTTACCAGTCTAACAGTGATTATTTACAGGCCCAGCTAGGCAATCGGAAAGGTTTGGACGCGCCCAACAAAAAATTTTACGACCCGCGCGTATGGCTGCGTCACGCGGAGGAATCCATGGTGAAGCGCTTGCTGGAATCTTTCGCGCAGCTGAATTGTATCGGGCGATACAGGGCGCAGTCATGAAAGCGTTAGTCTCTGCTCTGGAGAAGGAGGCGGTCTCACCTGAACTAGTCCGTCTGATCGCAACGATAGTTGCGATCACGCGCACTATAGCCGAGCAAGTCAGGTATGGTGCATTAGGTGAAACACTTGGTGCCACCGTCACTGAAAATGTCCAGGGTGAGGTACAAAAGAAGCTCGATGTAATAGCAAACAATTTATTGATTGATGCGTTAGTTGCACAGGGCTCTGTGAGAGCAATTGCCTCAGAGGAAGAAGCGCACACCATTGAGGGCGTGCAGGGCGCACCTTATCTGGTCGCTTTTGACCCTCTGGATGGCAGCAGCAATATCGATATCAATGCACAGATTGGTACAATTTTTACCATTTTTAATGCGCGCGATGATGTGCCCGCCGCAAGTGATGCACAGTTTTTCCAGCAGGGTACACAACAATGTTGCGCAGGTTATGTGCTTTACGGCCCTTACACGACGTTAATGTTAACGATGGGAAAGGTTGTACATGAGTTTACCCTTAATCCCCAAAGTGGTGAATTTGTTCGCTCTCACTCTCCAGTGAACTTGCCTGCAGGCAAGCGCGAATTTGCGGTGAATATGGCTAACTTTTATTATTGGCCTCAGACTTTTCAACACTATATTCTCACATTGATTGCACCCAAGCCTGATAGCGAGCGTTTTAACATGCGTTGGCAGGGTGCGATGGTGGGTGACGTACATCGTGTGCTTACCCGTGGTGGGATTTTTATGTATCCATGTGATTGTCGCAACCCCGATCAGCCCGCCAGATTGCGTTTGCTTTATGAGGCGTTCCCCATGGGGCTGTTAATTGAAGCGGCCGGGGGGCGGGCGTACAGTGAATCGGAGCGCACCCTCACACGCCAACTGACTCATTTACACCAGCGAGTGCCGGTTACCTTGGGCGATAAAACATTCGTTGAAGCGTATCTTTTATCGTTCAGTAAAGCGCTTGCCTGAATTCTTGGAGAGCAGCCTGAGTTGGTGTCATTTATATTCCTGGTATCACAACCCCGGTGATGGCGGTAGGTGCAACCGTGCGGTAGCTACGGTGGGACCAGCAAAGAAGCCGAAGGCGCGGATATTTCGGTTGTCCAGCCGGTCGTAGAGGTGCATATAGCTAAAGAAATATTTACAGTAATTTACTGTTACGTGGGACGCTTCTGATTGCCAACAGATTGTTTTTCGGGAATTCTCACCAATGAATTCCCCCCAGCTTTTGTAACCTCAGCGGAGATTAATCCATGAAAATGAAATACCTGATGACACCCGTTTTGCTCACCGTTATGGCCATGCAGGCTGCGGCTGATGATTGCAGTATGACCATCGATAGTACCGACAGTATGAAATACGATAAAAACGAGATTGTAATTGATAAATCCTGCAAGGAATTTACCGTTAACCTTACTCATTCCGGTAAGCTCGCCAAAAATATCATGGGCCACAATGTGGTTATTACCAAAGCGGCTGACGCGCGTGCTGTTGCCAGCGATGCCATCGCGGCGGGGCTGGATAACAACTATGTAAAACCGGACGATGAGCGGGTTATTGCTTTTACCGATATCATCGGCGGCGGCGAAAAGACTTCAATGACGTTCAGCGTGGATAAATTGCAAGCGGGTGAGGACTATACCTTCTTTTGTTCCTTTCCAGGCCACATTAGCTTGATGCAAGGCTCAGTGTCGTTGGGTTCCTGATTTTTTCAATAAACTAACGGGCCGGCGGTTCCTACTGCCGGCTTATTATAAATATAGAGCGTGAGCAGTTTGGTGCTGTATAAGGCTTGAGCTGGTTTAGCTGTTGTATACATATCTTTATCTTATCGATTGGTAGATTGTTTTATTTTTGCTCTGGCGGATAAAAAACAATCAGTCCCACCTCCTTCAAAGTTCCCCTGTCATAAAAATTTCATCTAGCGATTAATCAAGCGCAATAAAAATGAAACGAACGCCGTTTACCTTGCCGTTGCGTTTCTATTTCCAGTCAGGAACCTGGGGTGTTAACAGGCACTGGGAAGGAGTCTTCTCTTGTTTACAAGAAGTAGAAATAGCTGAGCATTCATTTTTACTAACTGCGATGAATAAGAGGTAGGCAAGTTGAAAA
>CAMPIG010000005.1 GCA_946886255.1 uncultured Cellvibrio sp.
CTTGAGGGAACGAAGCCGCGATTCAAACTTTTCATGCTACTTCAATAACCAATTTGGAAACGCCGAATTTTCATCTGAAGATAACTTTTCGGGGATAATCTCCCAGAATTTTTCGATAGCCAAGGAAAATCGATCCAGGTCTTCATCTGATACCTGAAGGTCTGTGTGGGTAGCATACCGCTCTGCCCACGGGTTATCGAAGTGCCGAATATATTGGGGAAATTCTTGTTTCAGTCTGTCAAATGAAGAACCTTCTCCGTGTTTATGCGTATTGACAATAAGTCGACATTGATCGAGTGAAGCATAAAATGATTCGGAACGTGCGTCCCAACCAAGACACTCGAAAAACTCAAAAAGCCGCTCAAAGGGACACTTCCACAACGCCTTTTTTACTTCTTCAGGGAGGTGGTGTGTTTGTGATGTCACCAGGTCGCGAACCTCCTTCTCCCATAGGGCAAACATGCCAACGATGATATTTAACCGAGTTTGAGAGTGAAGTTCGGTCAGCAGTCCGTAAAACTCAATTTCCGTATCATGAGCTCGCTCCAGAATTGCGAAATGATCATCCCTGTCTGGATCAAAATGCACGTTTTGGTCACCGATCCATTCTTCAGTTAATACTGTTGAATGGTCGCCAATCTTGCTGAATGGACTTAATAGTAACGACTTGGCCTGGGAGACAAAGAATCTATGTCTTTTGATTAAGTGGTTTCTGTAACCTCTATCTAACCAGTACCAGTTGAATTCACTCATATCCGAATCCCTATTTAACCCAGTTGGTCAGGCGAATCCCCGGCACGTTTTCAAACTGTTTGATATTGTGTGTTACAACCACCAACCCCCGTGATCTCGCATGACCAGCAATCATTTCGTCATAGGGGCCAATCGGCCGGCCAATTTTCCGCAGTTCGGCCCTTAGTTGCCCGGTATGGGCCGCCGCCTCGCTGTCGTAGGGCAATACGTCCAAGCGGGCAGCAAATCCCTCGATATCCCGCAAATTGCGATCTACAGCGGCGGATGCCTCGGCCCCATAAATCAGCTCCATCAGGGTGACTGCCGAAATGCATAGTTGGCCATCACGCGCCTTGAACGCTTCCCTTACCTCACTGGGTTTGTTTTTAATGGTGTAGATGGCGATGTTCGTATCAAGCATGTACTTCAGCATCAAAGTGCCTCGCGCTCTTGATGCTCGGGCTGTTCGCGACTCGCCATGAAATCATCAGAAACACCTTCGCCATCAAACCAGCTATCCCAGGACTCACCAGCAGGGGTAATAATTCGAGCGCGCCCCTGGATGACGATATCCACCTGCTTCACTGAGTCTGGATAGGCCACAGGCTTGGGGAGCCGCAAGGCCTGACTCTTATTACTCTTAAAAATGCTTGCTCGTTCCACGGTATACACCTCTCTGAAGTAGGTACGTGCGGTATATCCCATGCTAGTGCGCACCATGGGATATGTCAATGGTATATCCCAGCGCGTGAGGTCGGCCGTCTGATCCCAGAGAAACAGCAGGGAGGCGGGTTTGTTGTCATAGTGTGGCCCCATGGTGGATAAAAAAGGCACGACTGCCAGCAAATACCGTGTGGTTGATAATCTGCCGTGTCTGCAACCGTGGGTGGAGCAATAACGAGTGATTTAACATTCACCGCCGCCCGGCTACATATTCCAGCGAATGCTCGGATGTCTTCAACTGATCTGGACCAAGCTTATTTGGTGGGAGGACAAATGGACTTGCGACGCTCAGCCGCCTTGGCTTCTTTGTAAGTATCATCGCCGATGCGCTTGCGGCCGGCGTGGGTTTCCAGTTCCCGCAAGAACTGCTCAAGTTGAATATCACCCAGCGTTTTCGGCTTTTCCATGGCACTTCCCCAATGACCTACGGCGCATGGTCGGACAATGATTTTTTTGGCAGGATTTTTCTCACCGCTATCAATCATCTTCCTCAAAAATAACTACCTCAATACCACGAACTTCTAATGCATCCACGATTTCTGAAATATTTGCCTTTCGATCATTTCCCAGGGTGGCACAGCCAAAGATAATCTTGAATTCACCGTGAGCGGTCAGTCTGACTGATGGCAATCCTACATCGCGCGGAAGCCTAAGATTAAGTGGAATGGGGGCTTTGTCTCGCAAATAATTGATTATTTGTCGTTGGTCAGAAAAAGTCGTGCCTTCCTCGACCATTACATACACGCCACTGTCAGTTTGCCCCACGCCTGAGTTTGGTAGATAGCCATAGTTTCGTAGCGTCATATAGGGTAATGCTCAAGAACGCGTTAATAAAATTTTTAGCGTTTAAATTTATACGCCGGTCAGATCATCTCCGTCGACCGAGTGGGCTGGGTAGTATAGATTTTTATGTCCGTTCGAAGGGCTGTATTCACAGTGGGGATTGGTTTTATACGTAAGTTGCTCGAAAAACACCGCGAGCAAGTGGTAGTGAGACTCCGGCGTAATTCCCTGCGACAGGGCATAAATTATGTCGGCGTACGAATGATCTGATACAACAATCTTGTTTGAAACTTTAAGATCGCCAGTCTTTGATGCAATGCCGGAATCGTTTAGACAATTGAGGGCGATGTCAAAGGCGATCACCGCATTGGGGTTAAAATCCCCCTTTAAGCCCCTAATACTATTTGGCGGAAAATTGGTTTTAATTGGTTCGCACGCTATGAACCACGCGACAAAATTGGCGGCCTTTTTGAACACACTCGCCTTTTCGAGACCATCAATATGAGGGAATTCTTGGCGCATGTGTACACACACCTCAAATACTTTTTGACTCTCGATCTGTACTTTGCGTAATCCTATTTCTTTCGTGAACTCATTAATGTACGAGAGAATGTTAACGACATCTTCAAGTGAGTCTTCGTTGTAGAGCACATTTCATCCTTATTTAAACAAAAAAGAGCGCCGGAGCGCTCTCTCTAACCTAGGGTGGTTGCGATAGGTATTACTGTTCTTGCATTCCGGCCTTGAAACGCGCGCCGAAAGCACGAGCTCGCTCAACAACCTCTTCGTGATTTTGATGACAAATGGTACCTGTGGCGTTAGAAGCAGCAAATGGGCCGGCTGCAGACATCTCTAAAGTTTTACCAAAAGTAGTTGCTCGTCCATCCGCTTCGATTAAATTATCGAAAAATATCACTCTTGGTTCGCTCATTTTACTATCTCCGTTTGGAGTCCTCAACGTGGTGGGGATTTGTAACTAAAAGATCAAATATTGTCACACTCTAATAACAAAGAGTTATTTGTTGACAATCAGTTTAGGAATAATCAACATCCTTAGATCACTCCTGAAGCCATCCTCTGAGAAATGGACGCAGTATTCTACGCACAAATTTCAGACAGTCAATAAATTTAAGAATTCACAACGAAATGACTTTCAGAACATCAAATTTTTACCCAAATATGGGTAAAAATTAGAGTTCAATTTTTATAGCTCAACTATGACTCTATTTCAATGTACAAATTGTTAATGTATTTAACATATGTAACCAATTAACAGATTTCCTTTCAAATTGAACGAGTTTAACTGGTTGATAGTTTTAGGCTATCAGCATTGGTCTTTCGGTAGCCAGTCATGAGTGCACACCCTCACAGGTTGGTCACCTTTTGCCACGCATTGTAAAGAGCACCTGGTTGACCAAGTGCTCTGCCCCTCGTTGCTCCCTAGCTCTTCCTCAAAATAATCCAAAAGCCGTTCGTGCAACCCGTCGAACTCATCCGGCCACTGTTGCTGGCAATAGGGAAGCCTGACCTGCCATGATGAATTTCATGCATGTCACAGTAAAAAATGTGTAAGGTTACGACCACATAATTTACCTTTCACGCGGAAGTCGTGGCACGATCAAATTTTTCAAACCATCCAAGAATAGCCAGTTGCTCGTCCACTTTCTGGCTATAGAACACGTGCAGCGCATCAAAGCTTACCGAGCTACGGCACAATCCCTGAAGCCGACTATTGAGCATCCCTAAATTCGTTAAGACCTTTTTCTTCGCGGCTTTTACGTCGATAGCATCCTTTCCAATCACCAGCTTTGTCATAATTCGTCCCTGAGTTCGTAAAAGAGGTCATGCTAACGCATCGGTATTTTGGCGCCAGTGGAAATGTGCGGCAGTTTTTGTAGGGGATGTCTCACAAGCCTCCTTGAGGGTCCGCTGAAGCTTGAGAAACAGTAACAAACTTACACCTACAATGGTATCAGGCTCTTCGACAGTGAACTGAAGACAATCGCCAGCGTTGTCCTATGCCAGGAATGAACTACCAACTGATCAACGAATATTAAAACCGATTCTTATCCTTCCGATAAAACCGATAGGCAGCGAGAAAGGACGTACCCAAGATTAACCATGCCGCTTTATCATATTTGTGTGTCAGCTTTCTAACCAAGGACTCCGTCACTGGAGCCAGTGAACCTTGCAGTTCGATATTCTCTATATAAAAATGCCCTAAAACTTGTATAGCGAAAAAAGCGATAAAACCGACGATCAACGCCTTTTGCATTCTGGAGGATTGTGACAACACATACAGAAACTCAATGAACCAATCTTTCATAACCGAATACGCCCTATGTCATGCAGCCTGATAGCGGCATCCTGTTTCCGATGAATGTGTCTGTGGCTTCAACCAGATCTCGAATAAAACGGATATGTTTTCTTAGCTCATCGCGAGTTACCGCATGAGGATTTGATTGACCGATGATAGGCCGCATGGAACGATGAGCCACCTCACCACGCTTTTTGACGATTCGATTTAACTCATTGCGAGCTCGTGTAGGATCATAGTTATTCCAGCACCACTCCTCTGTGACATCCATACCTAAATACTTGTCAAAGATAGTCTTCACCCGCTCTGCGCTGGGTGTATGAAAGTACTTCAGGTCATTATCAAGAGAGGCTTTGTAAAAACTTGCTAATCGATCAGGTTCTGGGACTCTACTCGCGACCATATTGACCGCTTCCGTTATTCTGTCTTCCATATAGGTCTCCAGTGCAGCCAATGCCATGACGAGACTTGCACGCTTCAACACTTCTGCTACAGAAGGTAATAGAGAGCCTGCATTCAGCTCATCAAAGTGATTCAGCAGGTCCACCGCATCTTGTATAGCATGCTCAAACGTGAGTAATGATTCTGACTTTGCCATGAGAACTAAGACCTAACGACGATATTTGTACTTTTTGATGGGTACTAGAAAGTCTATAAGAAAGCCATTTGTGCACTCAAGCTAAAAAGCACGTGTAATGCCGTGTAATATCTTTTGCCAAGTAGTAAAAATTACAACCTCTATGCAAAATCGATCTTTAAAAATGCATTGCTGCATATGGCGCGAAAACTTTCCTTGCGCTTTAATAAAAAGGATTTTTTATCAGGGATATTAAGGAAAGTTGTCATGAACCGATCTGCATCGTTATACCTCGCCCTATTGATTTGTACATTTACAACTTCCGTGCTTGCGGAGCCTCTCCTCGCGGCCAGTAACTATCTAGATCATCAAGTATCGAGTTCTGACACCCTGGATGGCCTCAACATTCAGCATAACCTAAACTAAATAGAACATCATGGTCGAGGATTGGGTGATGTCGGATAGTTATTACTAAAAAATTGGAGTAACCGAGAGGGAGCCTATTATGGATATTCTCAAATTCACGAACTTTCTCGTAGTGTCTCCTTTTGCCGATGGCAATTATTGGTATCTTGTTGAGACCTTACGCTACGATATTAGAAATACTGGCAATCGCATTATTGTTCCAAAGGGATTTGTTACAGATTTTGCCAGTATTCCCCGTCCTATCTGGTCCATTCTGCCCAAGTGGGCTGAGTATGGAACTGCTTCTGTAGTACATGATTATCTCTATTGGACACAGCAATGTCGTAGAAAGCAGGCAGACCGCATTTTTTTGGCCGCTATGATAGATAGCGGAGTGAGCAATTGGAAATGTTGGGCAGTGTATCTAGCTGTTAGGAGCTTTGGATATTTTTCCTATAAAGCCAATAAAAATCTGCGCAAACAAGCTCATATCCGAGTTATGCGAGAAGAGGACTTGCCCCATCTTAGAGATGATATTGATCCTCATGTCAAATGGGAAAATTATCGAAAAGAGCTTACGCGAGAAGCGGAACTCCCGGATATTACTGATATATGCGAGCTGGATATACAACTGTGAAACTTCGATGAATAATTTTTAATCATCCTTGATTGGGGAGCCTATAAATGTTTCAGAATCCAGGCTTAGCATTTGTTGCCGCTATTATTGCAGGAATTTTTTCCCTAGTGACGCTTATCCTATCAAAGGAAGTCAAGGTTTCAGAGGCTAGGCTGACATGGAATCATGAATTTAGAGCTGAGCTCGCCAAAATGCTAGCCAGAATGGACTTGCTAACCAAGCTTGCCACACAAGAAATTATTGAAAGGGCTCCAAGAAAGTCCTTAACAAATCAGGAGCTATTGGAATTTCGTGAGAAGCATAAGGAGATTTACACCGAAATGAACCAAGCATTTTTCCATTCAAATTTGTGTCTTGATCCTAAATTCAAACATGAAAAATATGGTGAACTGCTTTCCTCATTGACCTCTCTCCGCGATAAATTTTGGAGTGACTGCGAAAATATTCCTGCTATTGAAGAGACATATACCAATTTACTTCGGCTGGCACGCGAGGTTCTTGTTTTTAATTGGAGTTTGGTTCATAAGGGCGAACCAGCATTTTTCTATACAAAAAAGATATTAATATGGATAACTGCAATTTTATCCGGATTTGGTTTCCTGTTGCTTGTGGAATATGGGATCGAAAATATTCTTGGCTATTAGCAAATAATAATTGAACAGCCCCAAAATATATCAGCGAATCCCACAGAGTGGACGGTAATTTTGTACAACATCATTTTTCTATAGCATCATGAAAGGAGTTTTCAAATATGGTGGCACCTTCGTATAAAGCAATACTCAAAAAGCATGACCAATGCTCTGAAGGGGTGAAATGGTATTTTGATCAATTGCCATCATTGTTGCGTAATGGATATTCCTACGAAGTATCGCTGGCGTATCTGTTCTTGAGGACTGAAAGAGCTCAAAACATGGCATTGTATTGCGGCTCTGTAAAGCTTCATCGAGCCAATACAGATGTTACGAGTAGAGCTGTTAATGCCCAGCATTTAACAAGGGAAGGATTCCTACTGCTTTATCGAAATGTATTTGACAGAGAACTTCCAAAGTCAATAAAAGCAAACCTGGAAGTCGCAGAGAGAATCCGAGATAAAGTAGTTCACGGTAAAAATGTCACGGAACCGGAAATGAGAACTGCTCATATTGATGTTCTTGAGTACGCAGAAGCAATGAACGCTGAGATTAGAGAAGCCGCAGGGTTTGAACCATTTGGAAAGCTTCAAGGTTTCAAGGGCAGAGGACAAGCGTTAGACAAAAAGACTACTCGTTGGCTACTAAAGGGGATCGGATTTGCCATTGCATAACGCTTTGTTGTCGCGAGGCGTAGTGGATCTGCTCGCAGTATAATTAAATTGCAGTTGTTACTTGAACCTGCAGACGGTGATTATCAGCAAAAGCGACTTTTCCATTGCGCGTTAATCTTGAACAAATAACGTCTTGGTAAAAGAACCACCCACAATAAATTCGGAGCCGCTTATAGCGTGGATCAGCTCTAATCATCGTTGCTCAATGGATTTTACGATTGATGTACTGATGTGCGGAAAGCGCTTCAGAATCTTTGTTTTGGCGGCCTGAATCGTAAAGTGCTAGAAATTGAATGGCAAGGCTTTCCGTCAAGATTGTATATGGATAACACACTTAAATCCTATCATCAACGGTAGCGGTACGGGCACAAGAACATGCCATAAAACCGGAGTTTATCGAGTGTGGCGGGCTGACACTGGATTCGTTTGTGAAGCGACTCAGGCAACATGCCGTGATAGAATTTTGAATATGTGCACACTCAGGACGCGAACCGAAATTTGGGCGGTAATAGAAAAATGGATATCGAAATCTAGTGAAGAACAGCCGCATAATTCGTCTAGCAATCTGATCCATTGGGAATTCTTGGTCAAACACCAGCCCCCGGACACCCCTAATTTAGGTTGCCACGATAAATGGGGCGTTTATAATTTAATTAAGTGAACTATGGAGCTGCGAGATGGCCGATGAATTGAAAAGACAGGATATCGATAAGCTACGAAAAGCAGTTGAATTGCTAGAGCAATCAACCATTACTGCAACAATTACAAAGCTTATCGGTACGCCGCTTGAAAAGGGCGTGAAAGCTTTACCAGACTCTATATCGAATAGAATAGGTGATTTGGTCCAAGTAGCATTGACAAAAGCGGCAGATGCCGCTTTGTGGACTCTTAATAATAACCCGGGTGAAGAGGCATCAACAAAATCCAATAAACTATTTGCTGCTGTTTCTGGAGCTGTAGGCGGTGCATTTGGTTTTACTGCTTTAGCAATTGAGCTACCTATATCTACAACAATCATGATGCGTGCCGTTGCAGATATAGCTCGTAGCGAAGGATTTAATCTTGAAGACACTGAGACAAAAGCACACTGCATATCAGTTTTTGCTTTTGGTGGACCATCGCCAGATGATGATGGTGTAGATACTTCTTATTACGCATCTCGGAGTTTTATAGCCAAAACCATGGGAAATGTTGCCACAGACTTGGCTGCAATTGCGGCGAAAAATGCAGCCGACAGTAGCGCCAAGCATGCAGTCAATGCATTTAGCTCAAAAGAAGCTAGTAGTTTCATAGCTAAGATAATAGAGGCAATTGCTGTCAAGTTTAATGTAACTATTACTCCTAAAATTGCCGCTCAAATTGCGCCCGGCGTAGGTGCTATAACTGGAGCTACAATTAACACCATGTTTACTGACTATTATCAGGATATTGCTCGCGGTCACTTTATAATCCTAAACCTTGAGAAAGCGTATGGTGCAGAGCTGATTAAAATCGAATACAGCCGCTTAGCATCGGAGAAAAAGGGTTTAAGGCTGAAATAGAGGTAAGTCTTTTGGGATAAATTAAACTTGAAAGCGCCTGCAAAACTTTATCGTTTTTATAAATTCCGAGTGACAATCACCAACTTTGTCACGATTCGTCCCTAAATTATCAAAGGAGGCTACGCTAACGCATCGGCATTTTTGCGCCAGTGGGAGAATGCGGCAGTTTTTGTAGGATAACAACAACGAATCCAATGAATGCTCTATTTGCCTATCAGCAACCAGCGGGGCGGACACGCAGATCAATCCTGATTTTCCTCATCGCTCTTCAGAAAGCGCGTTCCTCCAGTAGCGGCATTTAACTGGCGGATGTCTGTCGGTATGCCATGTTCATCCAGAACGACGAAGCCAATACCTGAGCCATTCCACAGCCGTTCGCCTGCGTCCCGGCCGGTGGGCAGCCGAGGCATGACCCGCGTGCGTCGCCGTTTGGTGAACCAATTGAGTGGCGAGCGCGGTGCATAGAGCCAACGGTTAAGCCGGTCAAGCCATTCCAGTAGGCTTTTCGGAAACTCATTTTTGATCCCGCTGCTGGTGATTTGCCAGATCTTTGGGCTGTTACGCCGATGCGGCAGGCATACATCATAAACAAACGAATAATGCACATCGCCGGAGAGAATAACGAAGTTTTGCGGCGTGCCAGTATGGGAAAAGATATTTAACAACACCTTCGCAGTGCCCTTATGGGCCATCCAGTTTTCTGCGTCCACAACCAGCGGGCGCCCGAAGAAAGTGAAAATGCGCTGGATCACTTCAATCAGCTTGACGCCAAACATGGGCGTGGGGGAAACAACGATGACGGCCTCTTGTCCCATCACCGCTTGCTGAAAGTCCGTGAGTGCCTCCCAGTCCATGAGGCCAGACGGCCGGGTCTGGGAAACTTCACTGCGCCAACGGCGGGTACGGATGTCCAGGACCACCAGGCGTGGATGAGTATTCAGCGTGTAGCTCCAGCACGAAAATTGAAGTAGCCGGTCGATCAGCTCTTTATGGCTCTCCTCATTGATAAGGCCTCCGTCCCTGGGTGGCTGCAGCACGTTGTCTATCAACGGTAGGATGTCATCAAAGGCGGAAGGGGCATTGCCCCATGCTTGAAACAGAAGATAGGCAATGAGGGCATTACCGACGATACGCTTGGAGAACGGATGCCCATAAGCGGTGGATTCCCACGCAGCGGAGAGATTCCAGTCGTCGGTGATGTCATGGTCATCAAAAATCATGTAGCAGGGCAGATGCGCTAACGACCGAGCTGCTCGCGGCAGTCCCGCCACAAATCCATTGATGTTCTGTTGTTCGAGATGGTAACGCTCTGCCTCTTTGGGCGTTAACGCGGGCGCTGTGGGCTGTATCAACTGCCAAACAACGGGCGACCATACCAGAAGGTACATGGCGCTAACTTCCGCCAGAGAAATAAGATGGTTTTGGGCATTAGCGGTGGTAAATATTGGCTTGCGCACGCCACCAAAGAAACGCTTGATCAAGTCTTCATTGGCTTCGTTTGCGGGCAGGAGATCTTGCCGATGATAATAGGTGCCTGGGTGGTCGCGCAGAATCTTACTGTTGGGAACGGTGCTGCTTTCCAGTATTTCATCAAACAGGCCGAGATGTTCTATCAGTGCGTGGATGGCCCGCAACATGGGCCCAGCGACATCATCGGCGTAGACCTGATCGCCGGTCAACAATAGCAGCGCAGGCCGGGAGTTTGCATCGTTGTTGCTGCTTTGAAGCTCATGATCTACCCGCAGCAGTCCGTCGGTAGAAGGATGATGAGGGCGTCTGCAAGAGCCGTGGAGTATGCGGTCCAATCGACTCTTGATAACAAAATTCGGCCGTGTAGTCCCAGGCAAACAAAGGTGCGGTGCCCAGTGGTGAATCCACCGCTCTGTCACCGTTGTCGCGGCACAGGATGCTTGAGGCATTTCGATAACGCCCACGTCATAACCAATGCGGATGTCCAGGGGCAGGAGCTCATTCAAGGACACATCGATAAGGTGAACAAAAGCATGAACGCCCAATTGCACACGATGGACTTCTTCCTCGGTAAGCACTTGGTCCAAAAGCGATTCAGCGGTGCCTTCCTTGTATAGCTGCAACCGCAATTGGAGGGCACTGGAGCCTACCAGCCACAACACCAATCGGTCGCTTGAAGTGTGTCTCAATAGCGGGCCAGCGAGTACCGGCGGCAGCATCTCCGGGTGCTTTTGTGTGGATGTACTTATTTCCATGCCTCAGTCGGAACTCGTATCGCGCTCCCATTTGATTTGAAATTCTATTTCTTCTTCATCGTCAGAACGCTCATGCTCGATGGTGAATTCAGCTCGCACCGGTACGTAGATACGCTCGCCGGCAATCTGGATATCGAAGCGGTCGCCGTTTTCAATGGCATCGGCCAAACGACGCAGCTTTGCGACGAAGTCAGTCTTGGAGTAACCCTTCTCGATATCGCGATCTTGTTTGTCAGTCATGCGTAAGTCTCCAGTTTTATCGCTCACACTAACAGTGCGTATTAAAGAATTTCAATGCCTTCACATTTATAATCACCAATGAAGGTGTCTTCCTGTAGTACCTCGCCGTCGAGGTTGAAGCAAAAAAGATAAGATTCGGTGCGATCGCCAATTTCGATACTTTTAAGTCCGATACATTCATCTGGGTGACCCGGCAGAATCTTAAACGAAGATATCCCGCGCTCTGGATCACAATCACCGACAGCAACGGTGCGGATATCACTAAAATCTTCGCTGGCGATGATCAGCGTGTTATTGCCACACTCCGTTTCATCACGTGCGTTGTCAAACGGAGCCTGCGAAATTTTACGGGGAAAGAACAGCCATTGCCTACGATATGGATGCCACTCCGCTGCCTCATGAGTGACGTAGCCGTTTTCGCCAATACCTAGAGCCTCTCGCATGCGGCGGTAGCGATCGCGCCAATCAACGCTGGTGAGGCCGTACTCGCGGGTGAGGATCTTAATCCACTCCTGCGAACGTTTTCTGCCGTGGCTCCCGATCACCAGCTGATCGCCCCAGAGCGTAGCCCATTCGCTTTTGAATCCTTTGAATTCCTCATCCCCGCTGCCGGTCATCAGGATATGGCGCGGGACGAGCTGGGTCTCATTGCGGATTTCGCACACCAGGCCAGTACGGTCGTCGAAGGTCATCAAGCGCGAGCCGTACATAACTAGCTCCGAGAACTCCGCGCCGCGACCGCCCTCCGCGATCAGGCTGATGAGCTGATGCTCGCCACCTTGTTCCGGCGGAATCACCTCAAACTTGTAGCGGATCTTTCCTGTCGTAGCATCTTCGTACCGGTGTAAACGGTCATAGCGCAGCTTCGAAGTCCAGGCGGTCTGACCGCTATCCAGCGCTATCTGAGAGGCATGATCCTCGTCAGTGATGATTGCCAGCGTGTATTCATTAGTTTGGTTGTCGTAGCGTTCGAGACGTTCAATATCTGCTTGCGTGGTCATAGTATTTCCATTGGCAACGCGTGACTTAGGCTTACGTGGCATGCAACATAAGCACAACTTCAGGTAGGTGCAAAGCTCAGAGTACGCACCTGGCTTCCATTACTCTCAAGAAGCTTAAGTGGCAATACATATCATCAGGGAGATTTCAGAGCGCTCACTCATCATTAGTAGATTATGATAGAGAAAATTATTTCTAGTTAGTTCAACAAGTCAGGCCAACCGGAGTAATCAATAAGTAGAAGTTTATGGTGGGATTACAGGCGTCTGCTTGACCTACACCTTTTGTGGAATGTTTTCATACCGCTTGAATGCTACGTACAGTCCAACAGAAATCAGACCAAAAAATAAGAAGCCGCAACCACTTGTATAGAGGATAGGTTTCACGATCCTTTCATTCAAAGGATCGTTCTCAATGACGGCCGCTATGATCGACAAAGCGGATGCCATCGAAAAGCAAAAGATAGCTTTTAACACGCTGGCTTTCGCACGACTGTATTGTCGAACTTTTTCAACATACCGGAAAAATCCACCCAAAAACGTGATATAGAGGAATAAGCCAAATAACGTCAGGAGCCATACGGAAATAATTAAAGTATCTTTATTCAGGAACATAAATTATCTCCAAGCGGCTTCTATTATTCGCAGGGTGTTCAGCCTTTTACCCAATTGGTAAGGCGAATCCCCGGTACGTTTTCAAATTGTTTAATGTTGTGTGTCACTACCACTAAGCCTCGCGACCTCGCGTGACCAGCAATCATTTCGTCATAAGGGCCAATCGGGCGCCCGATTTTCCTGAGTTCTGCCCTTAGCTGCCCGGTATGGGCGGCTGCCTCATTGTCGTAAGGAAATACGTCCAATCGTGCAGCAAACCCTTCAATATCCCGCAAGTTGCGCTCCACCGCGGCGGATGCCTCTGCTCCATACATCAACTCCATCAGGGTGACTGCTGAAATGCATAATTGGCCATCGTGCGCCTTGAATGCTTCCCTTACCTCATTGGGTTTGTTCTTAATGGTGTAGATGGCGATGTTGGTGTCAAGCATGTACTTCAGCATCAAAGTGCCTCGCGCTCTTGATGCTCGGGCTGCTCACGATGCACCATGAAATCATCAGAAACACCTTCGCCATCAAACCAGCTATCCCAGGACTCACCAGCAGGGGTAATAATCCGTGCACGCCCCAGGATAACAATGTCTACTTGCTTCACGGTGTCTGGATAGGCTACAGGCTTGGGAAGCCGCAAGGCCTGACTCTATTGCTTTTGAAGATAGTTGCTCGTTCCACGGTATACACCTCTCTGAGTAGGTATGTGCGGTATAACCATGCTAGTAATAGATTAGGGATATGTCAACGGTATATCCCATGTCATGACGTTAACCGGTGATGGGCTACTGGAGGGTGAGCGAGTAAACATGATTCCGGGAGCTTATGCCAATGCCGTTCAGCACCCTGCTGAGGGTGTATAAGTCGAAGGCTTCGGCAATTGAAAAGGCGCATATCGCCGGTGTAAGCAGTGTGCCCTCTGCCTATGTTTCGGCTAACACACCCATCGGCTCTTTGCGCCTGCCCGCTGAGCTTGGAATTATTGGCCCAGCAGAAGTGTTGGTTCGATCGAATTTTTCGAACCACTCAAGAATACTCAGCTGCTCGTCCACTTTCTGGCTGTAGAACGCGTGCAGCGCATCAAAGCTCGCCGAGCTCCGGCATAAGCCTTGTAGCCGGCTATTGAGCAGCCTGAGATTCGACAACACTTTTCTCTTCGCGGCTTTTACTTCAATAGCATCCTTTCCAATTATTAACTTTGTCACGGTTCGTCCCTGAAGTGCTAAAAGAAGCTATGCTAACGCATCAGCATTTTGGCGCCAGTGGGAAAATGCGGCAGATCTTGTAGGATATGTCTCACAACCCTCTTATGGCCCGTTAATGCTTGACGTCGACAGTAGCGAGCCCAGCGAAATTGGTTGCCAGAGCTGCCTAACAGAAGTCAACGGGACGAAAGGGGCATGCGATAAGCGAATTGCAGTGCTCGCCGAATCGAGCAGTTCGGCACAGCAGCTCCTCTGGTCGTTTTCCGGTACCGGCTACATTATCATTTATTTAAGAAGCGACTCGAACTGTACTTTCAATGCTGCCATTTCGAATTCGGCACCTCCCAAGGAAGAGCGGGTTGAGAGCGAAGCTTCTTATACTTCCCATTCCAAAAATAATAGGTGACCAACTCACAGAAATTTCGCTCCTTTTTCCTCTGCTCGAACATAACCAAGAAAAGCACAAGCGGTGTTTCCGCTTCCGCCCATATGGTATCAACTCGCTCAAGTGATTGTTTAAGGAACCTATAATCGCAATACGATATGAAAACCGAAAAATTTACCAAGTGGCTACTGTTAACAAGTTTCTCTATCTCGTTTACCTTCTCTCTGAAGGGTTGAATCCATTCCCATTCAACATTTGCGATAAGTTTGTCATTGCGATCATGGATAACCGCATCAGTTCTGTTTCCAGACTCAAATGATGCGTAATATCCCAAAAGATCTGCACATTCCCTAATCACAAGACCTAAATGTATTGTCCAATTTGAGCGTGCAACGTACTTTTGTCTTGGAGCTGGAAAATCTCTGTACCAAAAACCATTGAATATGGCAATAAAATCTCTCGTTAGTCGTTTCACTTTTATTCCTTTCTTTAGATCCACATCTCGAACTATTTACAAAATAATATCTGTCCTATGGCAGACTATCGGCGAATGATGTACTGCTGTCGCGGTGCTAAAATGTCAATCGCCGTCTCATAATTATCGCCACCACCAAATTCCCTCGCTGATAACCCTACATATGGCCTGAGTAGGTAGGCCATATTCTCAGAATTTGGGTTTACTCATTTATTCGTGCAACAACTCCTACATGAATAAGGCTGCCAGACACGAGCAGTAACATAGCGAGAATAAGCAAAGGCGAAATTTGTTGGTTTGACCGAGTGCCGCATACACGCCCTAACAACAACGCTAATGCGGGCCAGAATGCTGTGATTAATATGCTGTCAATCAACCCTATTCGGCGTATGGACTCAAACAACGCACTATAAGCTAACGTGAAGCTAAGAATACCGTGTCCAACGAACGGCAAAACCCATTTACCTCCATGAGGCAGTTTTTGCTTTTGACTTATTACGTAAGGAGCTCCCAATGCAAGGCCTACCACAGTGCCGGAGGCTAGCGATATGAATGTTGCGTCAAGTGAAGTCGCTTTACCTTCAAGACCTACTTTAATGAATGTCTCACCTCCAGCCCATGCAGATGCAAGTGCTATACCTAACCCTAGTGAAAACCAGGAGAAGTCACCTTTAACCGAGCCCCAGCATAATACGCCAACTCCGCAAAAGATTAGCGCCATCCCGATAAGTGTTTGTGCTGATAAGGATTCAGAAAGAAAAACAAACCCGAACACCACGGAGAATATTGGTTTGACATTGGCGAACTGAGAGGCGAATTCCATCCGTCCGCCGACAGCGTGGCCACAGAAGTAATATAGACCTGTACCAAGAGGAAACGTGAGAATTCCCGCAGCAATTAACTCCCAGCGCAAGTCGGAAATCGATAAGCTGTCAAAAACTATTACTCCGAGCAACAATGAGCCCGCACTTAGGCTAATCATGAGGCCGCCAATTAAGGCCGGGAACTTATCATGTCGAGGAAGTTGTTGTAGCCCCTTATTGATTAACTGAGCCGACACAGCCCAAGCCAGCGCACTCATAAGGGCGTATCCATAGGATGGTATTTCGATCACAAAAGAATCGCCCAGAGTGGGGGCAAGATAATAAGAGTTGCCCCAAAAAAGCGTTTTAGACAATAAGTTCCAACCTCAAATACAGAGTTCTTTTCTTCGCTGATACTTAGTGGACGAGGAAACCAGTGGGACCAACCTGTAGTGATGGTTATTCCGAGAACGAACGCGCCGAACAAAGAGTTATATATTCCACAAAATAAACAAACAGCCCAAAGTAGGAACATAATCCCATAATAACGAGCATTGCGCGTGCTGCGATAAAAATAATTAACTAGATAATTGTGGCCATAACTCGCTTTATTGCCGAACTTATTGAACAGCACATCTAAGCTGTCGACTGAAATTATAAAACAAATCAAAGCGATAGCAGATGCACCTGCGGCACAATAGGAAAGCAATTGATTCCAGGCTTCTGAAAGCATTGTAGACTGATCCAGGTTTTCTACTTTTTCCAGAGCTCGCGTCAACAACAAAGCCGAGGCGGCAGTTAGCATTGCAAGCATTGTCATTGATGCTCGTGCTTTGTCTTGAAGAGCGGCAGCAAAATCAGGGTCTCGCCGTGATGAATCTTCTGACCATGCATCAGCAAATGCACTTAGAAGCTGTCTTAAGCTGTTGACTTTTGTGCGGGGAGTGTAAGTTGACAGAAAATACACAAGCCACATCCATATAGAGATCATAAAGTAGCTGATAAACAACAAACGTCGATTGGGCTCGTTGGCAAGCAATACAGCACTGTGCGCTTCGTAACCACTAACTTTAATGTAAAACCATCCTCCCCAAAGCAGAATGATAGATACAGTACTCAGTATCAAAATCCAAAGAAAAGCATGTGGCAGCTTTTGGAATGAGTCGAATTTTTTTATGAAGATGGTTTTTTCTGATGCTTGATTTACGATGTCTGCTGTTTGCATATTCATCATCCCTAGTTGTAGCCATATATCGATCAGTTCAACTGCGGCTTATCGTAGCTGCCGAATCTTTTAGGAATACCACTCATTTAATTTGCTTGTATTAATATCCCTGTGTGTATACAAAAAGAGGTGTACCATGACGGACGACTTGGATCTACTTTCGGTGTCAGACGGGTGACATTGAAATTTGGCACCGACATGAAGAGTCGGTGCCAAATCCAAATGCAGAATTAATTACAAATTTTGTTCATCCGAGTCTTTAAGAAATTCACAGTGAAAACCCAGAATTCCTCTCAGGCCATTCTTAATGGGATCAAACAAGTGAAGCGTATTCGATGCATCAATCGCCAAATGACGAAAAATACCTACGAATTCCCCATTTCGGGTTTTAATAATGTCATTGTTAACACTCATGTCAACGAGGCGATAAACACGAAATCCGTCGCCCATCAAATAGGGTGTCTCATAGACGCGATGGTAGAGGTTAGCTTTACCGCATGCACTTCTACCTTGTATCGTTGCAAACATTCATCAACCTCATATTAAAAGAAGGTAGCGAATTGGGGATATTCAGAAAAAAGCAGCAAGAGGTGTATTCAATCTCTCGCTCTTTTTTCCTGCTCCAGCAATGAAAAATCACTGATTCCCCGCGTGAGTAAATCGCATCACTAATGAATTAGGATGTAATAATTGATTGCCACCTCGCGACATAGTTAATTCTCATTGTCGCTAGCAAACTACCTGCTTCTATTGATGAGGCGAGCAGGAATGTCCTCTCATAACGACTATCACCCCCTTTATTCCATAGTTGTTACTTTTGCACAGATGCAATTTCCCTCCTTTCTGGCCAGACATTGGTACATCGCGTATATCGAAATATTCACCAAAATCTGTGCGAGTTCAATAGATTATGGGTGAATTTCAATAGTACATTTAGGACATAGGCGATAGTTTAAAGAAACGAAATATTATATCTGCGTTAGCGAAGAGCAACGGGCTTGACGGGACCAACGACCCACATAAGACATAATTGGATGAACCTGCATCCTCACAGGTTGATCACCTTTTCACCATGTCGTAGACTAAAGGCAGGAATCGAAATCGCTGGACAGCGAGGTAATGAACATGAAAATCCCAAAAATACTGAAAGTCCCTGTGGCAGCCATCGTGCTTATTGCGAGTGTGGCGTGGATACTGCTGAAGGCAGCATTTACCATCCTTGGCTTTATGGGCGGTCGTCCCGATGAGAGGGACGACGCTCAGCAGATACATGCACCGAACAGAACAACAGACGCGGACAACAAGTACAGAATGTCCGGCTTTGGCGATTAGTCACTTCACCAATCTTGAGGGGTCGGAAGCATTGGCGACCCCTCCACCTGCATCCATAAGTGTATTAGCAAGCCTCCCACCGTTGATTCCCGCCATCCCGACCAGCATCGTAAAAAGCAAAGGCAGTACGAGAAACAGGGAGCGAATCACGTAGCGTATTACCTCCACCGTTATATCCAGCCCTGAATCATTGCTAAACCGGACCCCGAGAAGGGTTGTCGGGTCGCTATGATCACCCCATTGGGTGACGGCCGCGAGGAAGAAGTTGTCCATCCACACCGCTACGGCGAACAGGAAGGTCCAGAAGAACACGCTGAACTTCACCGCCAGCAGGGTTACCAGGACATCCAGGCGGTAGCCGGACAGCACCAGCAGCAACGGCGTCACCACCGTAAAGAACATGAGGATAACGGCCTGGATGATCGGCCCCGCGTCCCGATACATACGCGCCTTAGTGCGATCAGGAACTGACATCGCCGCCGCAACACCCGATGTGACAGCATCGGCCGCACCACGCCAGAAGCCATCCCGGGGGTAGTTGTTATTGATCTGCAGGCGCTGGATGTCGGTGTTGGCCGAGAGCAGCGCCCTTAAGAGGTCGTCCTGTGTCGACTGGCTGGTACGTGTCAGTACCTGGAGGATCGCCGACCAGGTGCTCTGTTCCTGGGAATTCCCTAGTTCATCCGCAAAGTAATCCAGCAATCGTCCGTGCAAGCCATCGGACTCATCCAGCCACCATTGCCGGCAATAGGGGAACCCTCGCCCATCAGAGTACTCTGGCGTAACTATGTTGCTGTCACGGTCGCGGTCGTACCGGATGCTCCACAAGCCCTCGTTCGTGCGGTAGTGGCTGTAGTAGCTGCTGTGTCCCAGGAAGAAGCGACTGCCCGGCCACATAATGTCCTGGTCGATATCCTCGATCCCCTGAGGCACCGCAGGCTTGTCTCGCAGGTACCGGTTGAGGCTTGGCCGCCAACAATCCCGGTAAAACATCGCTGTCTCATCACGCAGCTGCTTATCGTGGATTTGCAAGGTGGCCAGCTCGGTAGAGATCCGACGGAGGTCCGGCTGACACGGCAAGATGCCAGCGGCCGTTGTCGCCAAGCCTGATGAGAAAAAATCCCAGATATACCAGATGATCGGCACCTTCGGTGTACGGCCGTCCAGTTCCAGTGCGTCGATACGATCATAGGTCGTACCAGTCTGACCGATGCGGATCTCTTGGGTAGTTTGGGTCAGACTATCGCCATTAACCTCGCATTGATGGATGTTTGCCCTGACGCTTTGGGGAGCGAGATTGATGGCCGGGTTGCAGCAGAGGATCAACACAAAGAACGCGACATATAGCTCAATCTCCGAGCGTGCAAACGCCTGCACACCAATATCGGTTTTATCACGACTTTTCCTCGCCTCGATAAGATTGCGGATCACAATAAATGCGAAAGGAATCAAAGCCACACCGGTGCCAGTTAGCAGATCCCATAAGCTGTTGAACATGAACCAGCCGAGCACGGTGGTATATAGCTCTATGCTGCTCGAAACGATCACAGGAAGCGTCCTATCAACTGGAGTGCATCAAACGGAAAGAACAACTCATACACGATAAAGATGCGCAAAAATGATCGGCGCCAGGACAAGACCGACGCCGTGAGTTCGTCGTTAGTCACACCATCGCGTTGCCTACACCAGCTGGCAATCTTTGGCCATACCACAAGCAGGAACACGCCGTAGCACAACCAGCGAAAACCCGTCAGAAACCAAAAATGATCCTGAACCAGGTTACCGATATTCAGCACAGCATCCGGACGCTGTGCGAGCCACAAACCCAGCAACCCGAGAACGACCAGAGCACCCACGAGAACCAGCAATCGATACAGCCATGTTTTGAACCAGGCTAATCGCGCTTTTGTCGGAGCCGATGATGATACCGTCACGGTGGATTGTTCCGTCATCTCAGCCACCTCAATGTAACTCAATGCCGCCATCGCGAATGCGCGGTGTTGACGGCGGTGCTGGATTGATATTGGCGGCGTCCGCTGCAGCCGCGCGTTGCTCATGACGCTCCGTCAGTACACGTGCTGTGCTCGAGACGACCTGTTCACGAACATGAATCTCATACAAAATGCAGTAGATCTAGCTTTGCAATTTTTGAATCGATGTATTGATTGCTGTCTGCGCTTCCGCGTTCGCCGCGACGTTCGCTTCCTGCTGGCCCGCACGCAACAAATCAATCGCCACCAGTGCTTTCTCAATCGTGCGAGCCAACGCAATTTCCGTCGCCAGCCGATTGGCTAACAAGGCACGCTCCGGAGCCGGTTCCTCACGTAGCGCCTGGATGACGGGCTCTGTGATGAGAATGCCCATACCCGGTGCGCTGATCGCATCGAGATCCTCGACAGATGGCGCATCGGCGGTTTGCAGTAAGGGGGTGAGGTCCTGGTCGACATCCAGCTTTTCGTCTTTCACCTGCAGGCGTAAGCCTTGGCCGACGCGTGTTTTTAATTTCTCGCAATTCGCGCACAAGCGAACCTGCTGCTCGCCGACCACCGAGGTTACCCATTCGCTCGCGACGTCAGACGTACGCCACAGGCGCGTCACGCGCTGATCGGCTGGTTGCCCAGCTGCAGGACTGCTCGGCGCCAGGTGTTCGTAGCCAGCCTCTACGCTGTCACCAATGGTATTGATAGCGGGTTGCCCTTCCCCACCGGCTTTTTGTCCGTGGGTCCAGGTGATGCCATCTTTGCCCGGGTCTTCAGTAATTTCTGCTTCCGATGTGGTGGGGTCGCTGCCCCTCTGCGTTTTTTGTTTCCAGGATTCGCTCTTGGCAATCTTGATCCAGCCGTCCACGGGATTGCGGCCAGCGATATTGTCGTTCACCACTTCGTGACAACTCTTCACAGACAGGTTGTAGGTGTTGCGCGCATCCGCTAAGCCTTTCGTCACAAAATCGTAGAGACCAGGATTTATTTCCTGCACTTTGGAAATACCCCAGCCAACGACCATTGATCCCGCATTGGCAACCACATCATCAAAAAAGCCGTATAGGCTTTGTTCGGCATTTCGGAACGTGTTGTTAATGCCGGCGCGCGGATCGAATGAGCAGGCATTCCCGATTCCCCAATTGGCACCTAACCCCAGCTGGACACGGGTACGATTGGTGTAGCCGAACAGATACGGATCGGCGCCACCAATCTCGTAATACCAGGAGGAGCTGCCCGTCGGACGAACCTGGGCCGTGGCCGTTACAGTCAGCGTCGCCAACACGACAAGGGATAAACGAGAAAGCATTTTCTTTTTCATGATCAATCACCAGGTTACGGCATAAAGAAAGGCGGCACCGGCCGGCTCGCAACAGGAGTATGGCCGCCAGAGATTCCACGCGTATTGTTCTGAGGTTGTGTACTTGCCATTTGCCCATCCGGATCGCTGTCCGAAAATTTCACCGCGGGATTGTTTTACCGGTGTGAGCATTTGCCATTTATGCGTCGCGATATCGTTTTCTTTCACCGGTGGTGGCGGCCAACACTTGTTGCCACAATCTCGTTCGGCTTCGAGGTATACACGCGGCGCTCGATCACGTGACGTGACCAGGTCAGCGGCGCGTTGCGCGGTTAACGCCGCCGACTTGGGATCTTCGGCGTGTACGGTCCAACCAATGCGTGGGAAAATATTGCCGAACCGTACGGTGGCTTTACCCATCACACGACGGCCGAGTAACGAGTCGAGATAGAACATTTCCGGAATGCCGGCATTCCACCCTTTGCGGTCCAGGTCCGACACAAAATATGGTTTGAAACCAGTAATGCAGGACTTACAGAAATACCCACTGGAATTCATGCTTTCAAAAATGTACGCCGCCGGGTTACCAATGACGTCAACCTTTTTGAAATCCGCATGGGTATCACCCGCTTCGCGATTGCGATGGGTAATGACTGTGGGTTTGTTGGTATTCCAGGTTTGCGTCTCCTTCCAAGGTGAGTTTGCACCGCTGTACGACGTGACCACGAAATCCGGAATGTAGTGAGACACGCGAACACTGGTATCAATGTCGCAGCCAAAAATCGTGCAGGTTATCCAGAAACAAATGCCACTCACGCGCCATTCCACACAGTCTTCACAGGCCATGGCGGACTCCGTGATATCCGCACTGGTGATCTCTTCGGCACGAACGGCCGATGACAGTACGGCAACCAACATGATGATAGAAAACGTAATTTTCATTGATGTGCCTGATCCAGTGATTGGAAGCGTTCAAAGATTTTTAGCTTCAGCTTGACGACGGTCTTCATTGACGGAACCAATGCCGCGGGAAAATCATTTACCCGTGCCTTGTTCATTCGGCACAGCAACTTTCGTTCAATTAACTCGAAATTGCTCGGGTCCAGATTTGTTCTGTCACCATCGCGGAATGACACAATATGTCCGGGGGGAACAGGGCCATGATCCTTCTCCCACAGGACAACGTGCTTGGCGCGGTAGAATCCGCGCGCACCGGTATAAGGGTTGATCTCATCAACTTTGATTAGTACGTACCCATCCTTCGGACATATTCTTTCATGGCCGAATGGCTTCATATTCTTTGGCTTTTGGCCTTTCTTGAAGCATCCGGAGTTAGGCTTCACAGCACCTTTCGTACCCGTGTTCCAGGGGGAATGCCCCTTCTCAAAACATCCCGTCCGACCTGAGATAATCCCGTGTTTTTTTATATAGTGTTTCACCTGCAGTGCCGTGTATTGGGTGCCATAGGTGTCGTTCAGTAAGGTGGTTAATTCGTGAATCGGAAAGCTTATATACAACTCTTTTACGAAGTAGTGCTGTTCCAAGGTCAACAAACGCGGCTGATTGGCGGGATTTCCAGGATTCCTGCCGCTGACAATCCTGTGGTTGGAAAGCGCAGATTTTATCTGTCCTTCTGTTTTCGATGTTTTAAACGCGTTATTGAATGCCTCAGTGAGTTCAGGCACTGATAGGTACTTATACGCTTCTCGAAGAAAAATCAGGTGTGCCTCGGAATACATTTTCATGACTTCGCCTCCACACCCAACAGGCCTGGAAGATCTTTTTTCGATCCGAACTCTGTATGCGCATCAAGTACCAAACGACCATTAGCAATGATGCATTGCGCCACTTGCGAAACGGATTTTGCGCGATTGATTTCCTCTTTCAGCTTTTCACCTAGTACGGTCTCATCTGACAATCTTTCCAGTTGGGCGAACAGATGGTCATTCAAGTCACTGAGCTTATTTTTCATCGTGATGTCCTAAGCATTGGTGTTGAGAGTGAGTAGTTGAAAACAGAGTCTTACGACGCTTTTCGTTGTAACAGCAACTGGCGATTCAAGTGCTCAGCGAGATCCTGTCCTGCTTGCGTCAGTTCCTCGGAGATGGGGTCGTTCCATGGACCTTGATGCTGGACGACCCGTAATGACTGACCAGACCATCCCAATTCCAATGTGCTGCGCTCATTCGCTGCAGAGGTCAGCGAATAAAGGATCGAGCGGCCCGCGCGCACCTCCGGAACATATCCGGCAACGCAATGGTTCATTTCAGCCCCCTCAATGGCAACCATCAGCGGTGAGGCTAAGAGATTGCTGGTGACCCCATTCAATACAACGCGGGATTCCCAGGGAACGGCAAATATGAATGGCGTGTCGCTGAACTCAAGTGTCAAAATGTCGCGCGACATTCGACGGTGCTCAATGCTTATGCGACGGTAGGACCAGGCAGGATTGAATGGCTGGTTTAACTGCTCGGCTAAACGCTTGGTATCTCTCCATAGTCGCGCACAGCCATACACAAAGTGAGAATCGCTGACTTTCTTCGCCCGCCTTGCCTGTTGAGCAACCCAGGAAATCATGGCACCGCCGTCGTCGATTCCGAACATTTCATAGATGGGTATGTGCTTTAAAAAACTCGTGGGAAATTGAAGCGCTGCTGCAAGCCTTGCCGCCCAGGCGCTCACCCGATGCGCCGTGGCCACAGGTCGACCCGCCCTGTTCACGCGAATGCATTCTTTGCTAAACGAGTGCAATAAGCGAAATATCAAGTGGTTCCGCGACTTTGAGTTTCGATAGATGGATATCCAGAGATGCCTCGGCAATTTGGACCTGATCGAATCGATCCTGGCGCCAAAAAACAGCACGGCCGGAATGAGGTGATGTTCATGTTGGCCAAGAGCATCAATGAACCGTTTAAAGTAGTGAAACCGGAATACCAGGTTATCGTCGAATGTAGCCTGGTTGCGACAGAACTGTGAGATCAATTCTTGGTGGTCCCTGACCCACATATCGTAATGCAGATACGCATAGTAACCATTGAATCGTGGTCCCAGGTATTCGGCGATCAATGCGTGAGTACGGCACGGATCTGTACGCAGGTTAATTTGATTCCTAATGTCGATGCCATTAGCCAAGAGTATCCTACACTTCGTCTCAAAAACGGTTTCCTTTACCCGCAGTAGCTGTGGGATATCTGCGCGAAATGTTCCGACCATGATCGTCTTGTTTACCTTATCGCAGACGATAGGTAATCGCTTTGATCCGTCGAATACACGTGGTTTGGACATAACAATCATCACGTCTCAATGGTGTCGATCAGTGATGCCGCGAGCAGTTTTATCGAGGCGTTCCTCGAATTGCTGCAACGGCAATTCCTCGCGGTAGTGATAGAAACCATCTGCACCGTCCGCTGTCATGCGAGCACCACACGCGACGCATTCTTCGGATACTCGTTCGGCTGGAATGTCCATCACGTTACAACCGCGCGGACAATAGACTGTGATTGTATTGGCCATGGCATACCCCATCAGCATTGAATAGGTGATATTTTGGTGAGCTATTCGCTCGCCCCAATGAGGTCATCGAGTCCTGTTAACGACCCAATATTCGAATGAGCAAGTATCTCCCCGATATATTCACTTCGGCCGCGATCGAGTGCCTGCTCAATCAACTCAAGCCGGAATATTTCGTTATCCGTGGACATGGCTGTAACCAGCCACGGCAGGTTGTCGCTGCTTGACGGATTGATAAATCTTGATTTGAGCCGCTCAAGTTCATCTACAAACTGGTTGACGTTTTTGTAAGAAAATACCACTGTCAAGTGCTTGAGATCATCGCAACCTACGCCTTCTCCATCCTGCTCAACCATTTGATTTTTCCTGGTGCAAGGTCTGGTGATCAGTTTCTTCATGACGCCAGCGAACAGTCTCCGACTGGTGACATACGGTTGCTTCTCTGGATGCATTAATCGAGTCATAAGTCAGGCGGTCTAAACACGCGATGTGAACGATTCCAGATTGTTTCAAAGCAATGTCGACAGATACCAACATTGCTCTTGCTTGCCCAATACTCAACCCATCCAGTTGCTGAAGGATGGCAATCAGTCGTTGGTCGAGATCCGGTTTGATGTCTTCTTTCATAGTAGTGTCTCCAGTGTTTAGCTTGGTTGCTTCCGCTATACAAAAACCTGTCCACATGTGATAAACAGCAGGGATTCTATATTCGCCATATTCGTTGCGTTCAAGTGAGTATCTAACGGCGGTCAATGCGTTAATAAAATCCTCAAAACTTTTTCTGTTGCCACCTTCGCAACATAACAGCGTATTCAAATCGGACGTCATTATGCTTTTCATGCTTTGCTAATTACTCGCCTGTCGATACAACAACAGCGCGTGCCGAATATCCGTACTGCCATACACCACATACGTTCCGCTATCGAACACAATTGCGGGGGCTTTCTGTAATTTGTATTTCCTCGCCAACATGTGGCCGTCATAAGCAGCACGTAGTGCCTCCGTAAATGCTTTGCCTTCGTCACTCTGAAGCCAGTTTCCCGCAGCGTTTTCTGCTTGTGCCGGCGAGCCCGCAAAACGTGGCAGTTGCCGATTAATTTCATTTGGCGCGTTCAGGTTATGCAGGCGAATCGTCGCGCCCGGTAACCGCATGTCTTTCGTGATCTCGCCCCAGTGGAATACATCAACCAGGACTTGTGCATCTACCGTTGTGCTCATATAAACCAGGAGTACCGCCAGCAGTGATCTATACATCGTCATCAACACATTCCCCTTTTATCTTGATGTGCCAATCAATGGTTTCGCGTGTGATCTCATCCAATACCGGCGTCGCGTCCGCCTGCGCGACCTGCGTTGGACCTTTCACACCGTCGACGACGAGATAAAATTCGTCACCGGCTTTAATACTGCAGGGGTGTGACGGAATCATGTTATCTTCATGTTTTACAAAGGCGACGACAGCCATAACAGTCTCCTGTGGTTGAATCAATTTATTGGGCAGCTTGCAGCACTGACCGGCGGCGCCTCTCACGCAGTTCTTCGGCAAGAATCATAGCGGCCTGTACTTCCGTGCAGCCTTCCCGTTCCATCACCAGGCGGCGCTCGCGCTTTTCCTCTTTCTCAGTGCCCGCTAACAGTAAGCAGGGCGTGGGCGGTACGTTTCGAAACAGGCCTTGCACGTTATCCGCCAGCACAACGCCTTCGGTATATTTCTTTGGCACCTTGCGGGTGTTCAAGAGCATCTGCCGTTCGTCATCGGTTAACGATTTAAAGCGCTCTACCTGTTTCAGTTCTTCGGCATTCACGAACAGCAATACCCACCACTCGAACATCGACAGGATTTTTTCCGCCTCATCCGGAAAGTCTTTCATATTTTGGGTGGCCATCCACAACCACACGGCATCACGTCGCCCGAGCAATTTGGCCAGTGTCACGAGGTATTTCGCGAGCAATTTTTCGGTGGTGATGACGTGGGCTTCGTCGGTCAGCGCAATAGTGTCGCGACCGTCATTTTTGGTGCGCTTGGCCCGCGCAATGATCTGATTCATCAAACTGATGTAGGCAACGGACAATTTGTCCTTGGTGTCATTGCCACTGGCCAGAGAGCCCAGATCAATGCGAATGTAATCGGCGTCGGGTAGCTCATCACCTGGGCGATTAAACATCTCGCCCGCAAATCCATCGGTGAACAATTTCATCGCATCGACCATTTCCTCGATGCGACCGCGCTTGGATTCGCGATGCGCCTTCAGCGCGTCGAGTGCAACAATCACGTCTTCGGTAATCAGGTGTTTGCGTTTTGCTTTCTTCGCGGTGACGGCTGCGTTGAGAATGGCTTCTTTCAGTAGCGCACCATCTTGCCGGGAAAACTTCGCCTCTTCAGTCGGTACGCATCCCGTCACCATAATCTGCGCGATGATCAGCATTTCACCCAGAATATCCCGCGTCACTTTTTCGTCAGCGTCTGCTGAGAAGGACTCTGGCTCATCACTCTCACCATCATCGGCTTTGGCCGTGTCGACGGAAATCACCCGCCCGTCATCATCAACCAATTCCATGGCCGGTTGATAAGGCGCGAGTGACGGTGCAATACCGGGACTCAGTGTGATGTCGACGGTCGATAATCCACGCTCTTTAAAAAACGTGGTGAGCAATCCAAAACTGTTTCCTGCCTCCATCACCACGAGGCGCACGCGGTAGATCGCCATGATCATCATTTGCAGGAACAGCAACGTGGCGGACTTACCGGCACCGGTGGGACCAAACAAAAACAGATGCGCGTTACGTGCGCGATCATCAAGACTGAGCGGATCGCACATGAAGGGTTCGCCACCGCGATTGTTGAAACACAGCAGCGGGTGACCGGTGCCGATTTCGCGACCATAAAGTGGCAATATGTTTGCCAGGTGTTGTGCGTAGATAAGTCGATTGCGGCGTTTAATCTGATCCAACCGGAAGTCGTAACCAGCGGGAATATGTCGCAGATAATTATCCAGCCGATACAAGTCATCGTCCGGACCGATAACATCCAGGTTGCAACTGCCCAACCAACTGATCACTTCCTCCATTTGCCGTTCGAGAACCACATCGTCTTCTGCACGCAGCGCGATCGCCATCGAGAAGGGATACACCTCATTGTTTGTCAGTAATTGTTCTCGTGCGTGCTCAATGGCTTTGCGCGATGCGGCCGCCTCTTGCGTCTGGGCTTTCGAACGTTTCTCTAGTATATCGAGATGTTTTTTTGTGGCAGACCTGGCCTGAATAACAAACGTGAAAATCAGTGTGGCGTAAGGCGGCAACTGATCCAGTACACAGATGGTATTGTCGCCTTGCTGGCGCTCCGCGCTGAGCACGCCTATTTCCGGCCGCTGTGTCATACGCTCTACATTGAGTACCGTGTGGGGAATCCCATCGAAATACCAATTGCGTGTTTCTTTATCGGAGCGCACATCCCCGGTCATCACATCGTCTGCCAGTGAATAATCAAACGGTAAAAACTCGTCGGAGTCGGCCGCATCGGTTTCCTGGTAGGGATTCTGCTGCAGGTGTACCTCGGTATCGCCTTGCGTTTGTCGAGGCGATGGATGAAACCATCTAAATAACCAGTCGCGAATTTCCTGGCCTGACATGCGAGAGGCCTTGATGCCAACCGCATTGAGATTGAGCAGGAATTTTTTGCACACGCCATCGAGTTCGGACGCCGGTGTGGCGCCTTTACGCAATTTCAATCCGCGAGTCAGACGCCGGTAGATGACGATACGCACACGCCGGTAGTTACCGCCCCAGGCGAGGTCGTTACCGCTGGCGTCATCGAGGAACAACCCTTCCGGCGCAGCCATATCTTCAATGTGTGGCGCATAGACGTTATCGATATACCAGTCGGTGTACGGATGTATATCGCCGACTTGTTTTGCCTGGCGTTGCCGCGCATACGCACGAATCATTTCCGGCAATTGTTTAAATGAGGCCTTGTCGGGGAATGCGAACACCTGTACAACCCACGGGGCATTCGCGTGTCCAGGAAATGACGAAACGATTGCGCGCTGGATCGCATTGCGCTTGTCGATCATGTACGTCGCTGAACGCGCTTCTGTGGAGATCGGCTTTACATCGATAACCGCCGCACAGCTGTAAGCGTCCTCCAGCAGCACGGCGTCGTCGTTGCCCACGATACCCAGCCAGGGCAATTTGTCAGAAATGGATTTGGATTGGCGGTAGGCTTTTTCGAGATCCTCATCCGTTGCCGGCGCATCACCGATCGGCGCACCACTAAGAAACAGCTGCTTTAGCAAATCCATCACGTCCAGGTTGCTCATTGCGTTACCTCGCCTGGCATTGCGTGTTGATCACGTTCGTACATGGAAAATGGCACGGTGTAACCGGGAATCGGTAATCCATCTATTCCCACCGTATGAGGCCGCACGTACATATACAGGGTGGGATTGGGCAAGCGTGGAAATAGATTTTCAATCTCCGTCTTCACATCGCGGGTATAGCGATGGTACTGGGGAACAGCGACGTCCTGCGCGGGTCGCGCGGATCGCTCCACCGTAGCTGTGGTGCGGCTCATTTGCTGGTCGTAGATGTCACGCATGGTCCGTCCGTCTTTCGGCTCAGGAATGGAGCCGCAACCGGTGATAAACATCACCGCCAGGCACAACAGGACATTGACATTAATCGAGCGCATGGAGGCCTCCCGTGGATGAATGATCGTAGACAAGACGGCGGGCATTGGAACGATGGTCAATGCGCAGGTCACGGGTGAAATGCACGGCTACATCAATCCCGGCCGGGGCATAGACCGCGTCAAAGGTGTCCTGGTATCGCTCCTGGTAAATGCGCATGAATTCTTCGAGACCGGACGCTGCTTGGCCATATCGACTGAACGCGCCTTTGTCACCCGTCACAGAGCCGACAACGGTGCCGGTACCGACGCCGGTGGTCGTGGTTTGCTCGGCTGATGCACGGTACTCGGCGTGGCCTTTCGCGGCACCGAGGAGTGCCATCCAGGAGGCCTGTTTGTAGGCATCCGTTAACTTGGCACCACGAATACACGGCACACCCTGGGTGTCAGAGACATAGCCAATATATTTCGCACCCTCATCGCCGTAGGTAGACGCAACGCCGGATTCAATAGAGTCATCAACCGTGGTGGTGCCGGACATATGATTGATACTGCCGTCCTCAAACACGTAGGTACCACCCGTCAATTGCACACTGACACAACCCAGTGTCCAATCGCCTTGGGCAATGCCATCCAGGATGATGCCATCGAGGCCGGGGATGTGATGCCCGTTCGCGGCCAGGTTGTCTTGGCCGAGCACCAGTTTCACCGGGAACGGGTCGACGACGCTGCCGGATACCGGTACGCGTCCAATCAACGCAGTGAGTGCGACCGCATCAAACCCTGTTGCGCGCGCGGGGATGGTGTAATACGGCGTGGTGGTGCCCATCACGTTTTTGCTCAATGACGAACCCAGCTCTCCAGTCGACCGCGAAATGGATGGCAACGACAAGTCTGGAGAAAACTCGGCGGAAACCTGCGTTGTCAGCGGTACGAGACGGGTGTATCCGCGCAGGCCGGACGGATTCACGGGGACGTCTTTGTCGGCAGTACCGGTGTCAAATTCATACACCGACGGCCCGGTCCCGTAACCGAGATCCTGGATGTCCAATTGATCCATTTGTGTTGCAGCGTTCGTCGCCAATTCATCCACTTTTTTCTGCAACTGACTTAAGGTTTCTGCCATGGCGGCCGAGCCAGCCGTTTGTGATGACTTGGCTTCTTCGCTCATCACATCCAGTTGTGTTTTCAGTTTTGTCACTTCCGTCAGTAACTCATCGTTGCGTCGGCGTTGTTCGCCATACTGCACTTGCACGGTCTTCAGCGTTTCGACGGTGGTATCGGCCGTCGCGGGTGCGGAACGATCTCCGGCGTCCACCTGTGGCCCAACCGGTGCGGCCACCGGTGGTGGCGCTGACGGCGCAGTCGAGCGATTAAACAATGCAACGAGCGCTGCCACGGCGATAACGACGACGAGAATCCATTTGAAGCGATTAGAACCCATACGCTAATTCCTCCAGGGCTTGGCCGAAGGGCGACTTGGATATCAGGTACAGGGTTGTTCGGTCTTCGAGTGAATTGGTGGCACCGAGCCAGGTGTGTTGCGCGGTAATGGCAAGCCAATTACCCCGCACACGACGCAGATCCAGTTCAACGCTCACCGGCGATTGATTCACGACCTCCACCGCCGCGATGTGATGACCATATCCTCGCCATTGGCCGATCAGGCGATAGCGATAGATTTCGCCTTTCTGGCTATTGAGCAAATCGACAGTCAGATCGGCCGCAGCAACCGGCAACTGACTTATGCCCGAGGCCTTCGGCCGCAATCGCGCGGGTGCGTACAACAGCTGGCTGACATACCGGGTGAGCTCGATCGGAAATGGATTTTTTGCAGTGGCCAAAGTGGGAGACACCTCACCCGCATCAGACGAAGACGCAGTGTCCTCTGTGTTGACAATCAGAGCAGGATTTTCCAAGCGGTAATCCACAGCACTCGCATCGTCGGTGCTACGAATATCGAGCAAATAAACCCGCTCATTATCGAGAGAACGCGCAATAACGCGCATAGATTCAAAGGCGCTCGCCGGCGTCCAATACACGACCTGCGCTGTCGGCTGTAGACTGCGCATCACCTGTGTCAATTGCGCAGGTACATCGACATTTACCGCTTCTGGAAAAATAAACCGGTGTTCGTGATTCGTCTTGAATGTCAATGCGATCGGCCGATCGGTATGCACCAACCGAACAACCGCCGTGCTGGCATTTACGCAAAGTGATATCACCGCGACCAGAACGCTTATCAACAAGGAGGCGGATTTACGCTTCATCATACGGCAACCTATAAACGCTCGGGTTCGGAGAAAAAGCCGCCGACCGACACGCCAAGTGCATTGCAGTCACGCTGGTCAATGTAGGCATACAGTGGATACCGAACGACTACATCTTTGATGATCTCGCCAGATACCCGCTCTTCTAACGACATATCTAACCAGACATACCAGGTGCCGTTGCCCGCTGGCTTGACGAATTTGTCCTCGTAAAAATTGACCGCAGATAATTCGCGTGTCCGTGCCAGATTGCCTGCGGACGATTCGCGTTTCTGATCCGCCTTCAACCATTTCAGGAAATCTGGCGAGACGTAGCAGGCGAACGCGTCGATTGCGGGCAAGTACTCTTTCACGCCGGATTCGCGCCAGGTATTGAGCGATCGCCAAATGTAATGCGTGTACATGTACACACTGGCGTGACCCGGCATATCGGGTGTTAGCAAGGCTCCCTGCGATACATCCGGTGGCACGTGCAGTTTGAATTTTTTCTGCACGGTCGCGAGTTGCCAATGTGCATGTATGAGAACGATGGCCAACACGACGATTACCATGAGCAGATACCACGCGAGGCGTTCGCGCGCCGTCAGTGCATTACGGATGCGACTCATAAACTTCGGCCCCGTGAATAGCGCGCGGATTCGTTAAGAACTTTATCGGCAAAGCCCAGCTCGGACATCACCAGGTGAATCCACTCTTTGTAATAATGATCGCCGTGCTGCTCTTTGATGGATTGCAGCCGCCCCAGGGAGAGCATGGTTAAACCAAAGGCTCCACCAAAGAAAAGACCGGAACCCAGAATGATCGCCAGACTGGATGAAATCGCCAGACTGGCAATTGCCACAAGAATACCGAGTACTGATGCGATGCCAATGTTGATCACGACAAGCGTCAGGATCTCTGTCGTTGTGCACCCCATAAAAATCACGGGCTCATCTGTCAGTGCATCGGCAAGTTGGTTTTCAGAGTGTTCAGGTTTCATTCGTGGATACCAATTACACTAAAAATTGGTTCGTCAACCACAGCGCGATGGCCAGCACGACCAAGAAGAGAAAAATGCCGCTGGCAATAGACTTTCCTGCAGCGATCCATTTGGTGTCACCGTTCTTGGCATCCCGAATGTCACCTATGGCTTCCCATATAACTTTCAACCCGGCGTAGAGAACACCAAGCCACAACACAACGGCGACGATATACTTGATGATCTGAACGAGCATATTGACTGGGTCGTCATCATCCGCATCCACCCCGTCCGGTAAAACATTAGGCAGTGGTGGCTGGGCTTCCGCACCTATCGACAAGAAAAAGACGACGATGACTATTGCGGCAAAGAGACAGAACAAAATAATGCGACTGTCAGTTGCTGGCTTTAACGATGAATTCATTACATGTAACCCTCAAGACATTAACCAAATAAAAAACATCAACAAAACGATCGCGCGGGCGATGGTGTTCACCATGTCCCCTGCCTTCATTTCCTCTGCTTGCAGTCGTATCCACGCCCCCTTTACTGTCACGAATAGCAGGTAGCCCAGGATGACCGCGACAAAGAACGCACATCCACCATAGAAATACGCGGCCTCATAACCTGTGACGTCACGAAAGCGATCCAGGACGCTCATCGATGCGAGTATTCCCCGTCCAACAACGGCACACGCCGTGGTGAGCGAACAGGCTTCGCCAGGTGCCGAGACACACCGTCGCGAATTAATCCAATGTCACTACGGAGCTGGTCATAATCCAGGGGAAAACGTGTGTCTGCCGATTGGTTGTGCTCGGCCTGTTCAATCAGTGCGAGCGTTGCATCGAGCTGACGAATAAATTCTGTTAGTGCCAAACGTTCCGCATCGGTCACATGATCAATGCGCGAGTCGGCGACGGTACTTAACGTGAGCGCAAGTAACATGCCGCTGATCAGAAATCTCATTGCATCACCTCGTTGCCAATGATCAAAAACGGATAATGGGTCAGCCCCAAATGCTGGTGAAAGTCATCGCCGGTCACCGGCGACAAGGTGATGGGTGCGGCATATTCCTGTAATCGTGCAAACTGCTGTGACGTTGCGACGTTCACAACAAATCCGTGCGCACCGGTATCCAGTAAGTGCTGTTTATTGTGATGAAGCCACGCGAATGATTGGCTGTCATAGCCCACTACAAAGACGGGCATTGCAGCGGCCGTCGGCAGCATTTTTTTATGTACTGGGCCCGGACGCATACCGACGGTACGAATGGGATAAGCCGGTGTGAACTCGATGCGTTTTAAGGGCATGGGCGGTACAGATTCCGCGTGCAAATCCTGCGTCCAGGGCAGCGGCTTGCCGCCGAAGTCTGCCAACACAATAGGTTCGGCCATCGCGATAATCGGAGCGAGACTGAACAGTAAAACAGTAAGCACCACACGGTTCATTGATCGCTCTCCTGTGGCACAGGTGTGTCAATGGACGCGGTCAAGGTGGACATGGCGTGTTGACGACGTTGCCAACGGGCCTTGACGCGCTCACGATACTGGCTGGCGAGCTTTGAATTACCGGGTGAGTGGTAGCGCCCGACAGCAATCCACCAATCCGGACTACCCTTGCGCTGCGTGTAGTCGTACTCGCTGCGAATTAATTTCGCGGCATACGCCAAATTGATGTAGGGATTGAGTAGCTGGATGGGCGCGGTAAAGTTTTTCTTATGCGCACACCAGTGAACCTGGCACAAACCAATGTCGACCCGGCAGCTGCCACCGTTGATGACTTGCAATAACTGGTGGTGTGCATCAGCCGGTGTGTCGTAGTACGCGCCCTTACCGGCGATGTTCAATGTCCAGGGCCATGGCAGATGTTTGTCTTGCCACCGTTTTCCGGATTCCTGTAGACACACCGCAAACAATACATCGGCGGGCACTTGGTATTTTTCTGCAAAATATTTGTATGCACCAGGAATTTCGAGTTGCGTCAACGCCTGGGCTGCGGACGACAACAGAAGCGCGAGAGTGATGAGGAAACGTCTCACAGGCGCACCTCCGTTAATTGTTTCTGCCCATTGTCTCGGCGAAATAATTGCGGCAAGGTTGTGTCAATCGCGATGCGCTGAAAAAACCCGGTGTCAACGTTCAACGTCACTTGCTTCGTCGCGTTCACTTTCTCCGGTGCAATGTTGTTTGTTTTTGCCCATTGGGTTATCACGGCGCGGTCAGATGTGCCGACAAAATAAATATCCAGTGATGCACCGATGCTCATCACATGCGACAAGACACGGCGACACGTCGGATTGCATTGGTCATCGGTAAACAGCACCAGTCGGTCATGGGACTGCACTTGCATCAACGTCGGCTGGTCAGCAAGCAACGCCGCCAACCTGGGCGCAAAGATTCTCTCTTTCGCCGTTTCATAGGTGAGATACCAGGCACGTTCGGCCATCAGCCGATCCCAATCTTGTCGCGCCGCAATTTCCGCATAGCGCATGCGCTCAACGTCAGTGTTGGCATGGACACCGAGTGCAGAAATCGGACTGATAGCGGGCGTCCAGGTGCCGCGTGGACCCGCCATGATTTTCTCGTACTGACGCCAGTCGTTTTCGGTTAATCCCCACGCTTGCCACGGCTGCGACGTTAACGCAGTTTCAGTTCGTGACGTTGTGGTTCGATCGGTGAATTTTATCGGCGGTGTTTCGGCCTTCTGTGCATCGTTAAGTGGTTCAGGGCCAAGTAGGTTTTCCAACGACGGAAACTGTGCGACGGTGCTAAGGGATATGACCGTCATCATCAGGGATGCGATAACGGTGACGAGGCTGCGAAATGCCTTCATAGTCCGGCCTCCTGGTGCGTTTGCGAGTCAAGGTGAACGAACTCAGCACGTCGGCGATCCGGATCAACGTTGAGCAATTGCCAACCGTTCAGTCGCTGGCCGGTGACCATCAATCGAGACGTCCCGCGCGTGTCTTCCACGCGAACCGACAGCGTTTCGCCGAACTGACGAATGGAGGTCACGCGAAACGGTAAGGCCATTGTCGGTGATTCGGTCGTCGCTGGTGTTTTAGCAGACGGCGCAACGCCTCTCGGTGCGGCGCGCTGTTGCATAAGCGCGGCCACGCGCTGCATTTGTTGATCAATTGCGGTGGTGTTTTTGTCAAGCGATGCCTGCATTGCACGCAGTTCGGTTTTGTGCGATTCAATAACCGTCAGCATCTCGACGATGTACCCTTCGATCGCTTCAATGCGTGCCTGGTTTTGATACGCCAGGCTGATGTCATTGCTGACACTGGCCGCGGCGCTGCGTGACGGCGTCAGCGGATCTGGCGAAGCCGAAGCCTGTGGCTCTGGCTGAGTCGGCATCACCTCAATGTCACGCGATGCTGAGTCAACAGCGGCGTCCGGCGTTGATCCCACACCATTCGTTAGTGGATCAACGACCGTCGCCGGTGGCGCGATCGGTGTTGGATCGACGTTGATCGAATACAACACGTCGCGCACGGGCGCCCCTGCATGATTATCAACCGATGGAGTTTCAGGCGGCGCTGAGGGTGCAACAGGGAGCGTCGGCGCCGGAGCGTTACCGTTTGCTGCGGTAGTCGGTGCGGCAGGTACATTTGGCCATTGACCTGTATAGCCGAGGTAAGCCATCGCCACACCGGCAATCCCAACGACCATCACGAATAAAACTTTTATGCTGAGCGGCAGCCCGCGACGGCGAGCGGCAGGTACCGGTGCGGCGGGCGGTGATGTGTCCGTCTGCTGCAACGGTGGCAGCGAGTCGCGTAGATTGACGATGTTGCTGGATTCTGATGTCATCGGGTAATTGCTCATACGCTAAATAAATTTCTTGAATGTGCTGGCTGTGTAATACACCGCAACAAAGAACAACGCCTGTGGTACGAGAAAGTACAAGCCTGGGTTAAACGTGAACGGCAGCGTGAGATAGAGCCCACAACCGACGCCGAGGCTTGGCGCAACCCAGCGGCGTACGTGGTGATACAGGAAAGAGGATTCGAGTCCGCCGCATTCTTTGCGGATGTCGCGATCAACGAGACCGTCAATCAATCCGAGCATGCCCCAGATTAAAAATGCGGGTAATGCAAGCACGACCGTGACAAGCCGAATGATAAGGGTGTAGGTCACATCCATTGCGCTGGAGATGGCGATAAACCCAAGTGAGAAATGTCGCTGTAAGAACGCTAGAGCGCGATCGACTCTGAGCCACCGGTAGCCATTGTTTACCCATTCAACGGTCTGCGTCGCGAGTGATGCGGGCTGAACACTCAACAAAAAATTCTGATCCAGCTGCGAGAGATACTGAATCTCTTTGTGCAAGACGTCGCGCGAATGATTCGTGTCCCAGAGAAACAACATGCCAAGCCATTCGACCAGGATGGACATGACCAACGCAAACAAAAACCAGCCGATAAAACTGAATACTCGGCCAACCGTTGAGGAGATAACGAGTTCCGTCAAGGTGCGCTTTTCGTTGACACGGTCTTTAACGGTTGCGGGTTTGCGCTCTGTCATTACGCGGCCTCCGACCAACGGTCGGGCATGCGTGCCCAATTTTCATCGTTTGCCGACGACCGGTATTGTTTGCGCATCGCGTTAGCGATAATGCTGATGTCTTTCGGCAGGGATTTTTCGTCGTTCAGCATCGGCAACCTGAGCTTGAACAGTTTGCCGCCGATAAACGCAAACGCTTGGCCTTTCGGTAAGCGAGTCAAATCACCCGGGTGCAGCAATGGCACGCGCTGCGAGGTAAGGCGTTGTTCGGTACGGCTTTGGAAATCGACATCCGGATTACCCGGCGTATCAGATGTGCCACTGTGCAGCCCGATGAGGTTGACATCGACCTCAGGCAATTGACTGGTGAGCAACTCCGCTGTTTCGAGTTCTTTTACACGGAGCATGATGATCGATCCCAGGTTACCGATCACCTGACCGGCGCGTGCGCGATCTCCAAATCGCGCAATGATGTCGGACATCGTTTGTGTGTAGGCGGTCAACTGGAATCCGGCACCGCCGGCCTTGTTGGCCATCGGCACAAACTCTTTCCCAACCAACTCATTAAATTCATCCAGGTGCAAACACACCTTGCGTTTCTTGCCGTCAGCACCTTCGTAAACAAAGAGACCGTGGTCGCTGCCGAATTTGTAGATGGTGCCGGCCGTCGACGTCAGATCCGCAAACATGGAGCAGCCGACTGCCGATGCCACTTCAGGATCTGAAAGCGCGTCAAGGCCGATATACACAATGCCGCCCTGGCGAATGATGGACTTCCAGTCAATAATCGGGCGCTTGTCGGTGAGATCCAGATAATCCGGTGAAAGCAGCTTACCGGTGGCACCACTGCACAGTTTTTCAAGCAGCGGAAACAGCGATGCAACCAATTTGTCGTAGAAGGATTTTTCGTACTCGAACGTTTTGATCAACGCGTGCGCGACGTCATCAAACAAACCGTAATGTTTGTACAGCTCGACGGCGGCCCACGCGGTGCGATCACGGCCGCTCATCGATTTGTCCGGTTTGCGGTCGGACTCGACAATGTCTTTGAGATGCTTACGCCAATGCGGATGTTTTGATTGATTGCGCGTGAAAATGTTGTTGAGGTATTCGCTTAGCAGCGGGTCGATGTCCGCACCGTACTTCAAATAAAATTCGTAAGACAAGCGCTTGCCGAGTTCGGTACCGGCACGGCTGATGACATTGACATAACGCCACGCGAATTCACGGAAGGCCGCGCTGTTGCCTTCGCCTGGAAGCTGCGATGCGATACGGGAGGCTGGTTCAGTAATGCGACCGAAGGAGCCGACTGGGTTGTAACGACAGCTGATGTCCGGGTAGCCCAGGTGGAACATATAGAATTGATGTTCACGCCCTGCGCGTACTGCCTCAGCCCACATCCGGATTAACAGCTCTGCATCGCCTTTGGGATCAAACACGATTACAACGTCACCGTTGTGAATGTCTTGCGTCACCAAGGTTTCACACAAGCGAGTCTTACCGACCCGCGTCGTGCCCACCACAAAGGTGTGAGCAACGCGCTCACTTTGAGGTTGCTCAATATTCTCTTCCCGTTCCCATAACCCAACAGCATGAATTGTCGTGTCACCTTCGACACGCGGAATCGGCGATACCGGATTCCACCACGCCTTTCGACTGATAACCCATGCGAGAAAGTAAACCGCCGTATGGCGTTTGCAAAATGCTTCCACCGCGCGTGCGCGCAAATACAGTGATGTTTTATAGCGCTTGATGATGTGGCGGCGATTCGGTTGTTTGCAGTCGTGGTGCCGCTGTGTGTGGATAGCCTCCCATTCAAACCCGATGCCTAAAAACAGATTGGTCTTGCTGACGGGAATTTGCGCACTGGAAATTTCGTATTTGGGCAGTACCAGCAAGTAGTGCTGGTACTTCAACAAGCGCACAGCGAGTTGGGTTCGCTGTGCGAAACGGATCAAGCAGAACAGCGCCAGGACGTACGCCACCGACGGAACCGTCAGCAGCACACCGGGGCTGCTGACGGCCAGGATCGCGGCGAACAGGTACGCGAAACTCGCGGCGAGTTCAACCGGTGGACGCAGCAATTGTTCGATGGGATGTTTGCTCATAAGGGCGAGAGGATACCGGCGGTAAAAAAAACGCCAACGCTTTATCTGTCTTAGTCGTGTGCAGATTGATTGCTGATTTTGTCCGGGGAAACGTTTAAAAGGCGTATGAAACGGTGGGGAATGGATAACGGCGTCTATCAAAAGGGCCGCCCGTCGTCTCCCTCAAAAACCGGGAGCCGCCGGGCGGGAAAAGACGTTTAAGAGTGAAGGGGCCATCGCGGCGATTTCATCGCCGCGTAAATGTTAATAAATGGCCAAGGGTTAAGAGAAAGGTTGAAACGGTTAAAAGCAGAAGGGCTTTCCATATGACGTCACTGACGGAAACAACATCGATCCTGCAAGCGCTCGAAGCGCTCAAAAAAGAAAAATGGCTGCCGCACCTGGAAGAACTCCTGGGGCGGTTCGCAGGTTTCGAATATGAACAGAATGCGGCACTCAACAAAGAGTTGGAAGTGGTGCTGTGGGATATCGTCGCGGTGTTCCAGCGATCAGCGGATTCACCGTACTTGCGGTTGCTCTATCGCCGTATCTCGGAACTGGAGTGTTGGCACTATCGAGCAACGCGATCTGAAACATCCGGCGAGCAAACCATCTGGAATCCGCTGGAAGAGAAATACATTGATTTTAAGCAAGGTGCTGGCACCACGCATTGTTATATGGCTGACGCAGGTTATCCCGCGCGTGATGTGATCAGAAAGTGGTGCGAGCATCGCCTCAAATGAAGCTGCTAAAAACACTTTTTAATCTGCCCCAGGTTCTCCCGTTAGGCACATCCAATGCCCCAATTATATTCGATGAATTGGACATGCGAGCGCTTCCGCCACTGCGGTCAGCAACACTCCTGGAGCTGGTTGGTTTTGATGAACGGCTGACACAGCTGTATCGGACGGTGGGTATCTCGGAGAACCACTTCGACGTGCTGTATCGCCAACCGGTGCACGCACTTGCTGAAGCGGTCCAGTTGGCGCCGGCGAGTGAAAACAATCACCACTGCGGCCCTGGAGGTCTCCTGAAACATACCCTCGAAGTGACTGCGACAGCCTTACATATCCGTAAAAGTTACCAGTTACCGCTAGGCGGCAATCCAGAGGACATGGCTCGCGAAGAACACCATTGGACCTACGGTGTTTTCGTTGCGTGCCTGCTACACGATATCGGAAAAATTCTGACGCGCTTTCAGATCGTGTTGAACATGCCCGATGGTACGCAGAAACTGTGGAACCCGCACAATGAACCTATTTACGAATCGGGCGCAGTCTCATACGGCATTGTCTTTCAGGAATGCGAATACAAAGCGCATCAGCGCATGGGTGTTACGCTGTATTCCCATATCATTCCACAAATTGCGAGAGCCTGGCTGGCGCAGCATTCGGTCGTAATGTCACAAACACTCGCGTCGGTCTGGGGCGATACCTACGAGAGCCAGGTCATTGGCGATATTGTCACCCAGGCGGATCGCGCAAGCACCGGTGCAAACACCGATATTACCAATGCGGATTTGCGTTTCCCCGGTGCGCGCGAAAGTCTGGCGGATCGGCTGATACAAAAATTGCGACAGCTATTGAGTGATGGCGCAATCAAACTCAATAAAGACGGCGGCATGGGTTGGGTTGCCAATGAAGATGTCTACCTGGTGTGCCGGCCGCTGGCTGAATTGCTGGTCAAGTCATTTGAAGATGTTGGCGCAACGGGCATTCCGTCTGACCCTGTGCGCATTTATGACGTGCTGCAAGAGCACGGATTCGCTTTACCTACCTCCGACGGTAAAGCCGTCTGGAAAATCAATGTGCAAGACAACCAGGGAAAATTCTCGCATACATTAACTTGCCTCAAATTTAAAACGCGTCGGCTGTTTTTACCGGTGAGACTGCCCCAGAGTTTTGACGGTGTTATCCGCGTTTTTGCGCCAGATGATGACGGTGCGCCAGCACCCGCCCCGGCGCCCGAGCGCCAACCAATGCGAGAAGCTGCCCCAGAGAAACCGGCTACGCGTGAGCCTGCTCCAGCACCCCACATTGACACAGTATCAGCTGAGGTTGAGCAGAATATTCACGATTCTGATACAGCAGCGCCTGACGAGCATGGAACAGTTGCCCACGATAGCGATGTGACCGAATCGACTGGAGAAGAAACTGAGTCAGCCGCAGAGGCGGAGAACTCTGATCACGATACGTTTGTAAACGAGCCTCCGGCCTCATCTCCACCTCCACCGACGAGCTCACCAGGTGAGTTCAAGGACACGCCTGCCAAAGCGCCTAAACCAAACAAACAAGATCCTATGGCTTCGGCGAGCATTCGAATTACTGACTGGCATGAAGACGTCGCACATGAATTTTGGGAGTGGGTTTGCGAAGGCGTTTTGAATCGGCGTCTCGCGGCGAACAACACAACGGCCTCTGTGCACTTTGTTGAAGAAGGCGTATTCCTCGTCACGCCGCGAATTTTCAAACACTACTGCAAACACGCGAAGCTGGGAGAGGATTCCTACACGAAATTGCAGAAGCGCTTCCAGCGGCTGGGATATCACCGTAGAACCGCTCTCACTCGCTTAAACGTCCACCCCTATCTCGTCGACACGGGGAACGGAAACCCTCCATCGAAATTGAATGGGTGGGTGATTCCCTATAACCGAGTCTTTCCTGAAGGCGCTGAGTTGCCCCAGCCTAACAAACTCCTGAAACCGGCCGACGCAGAACCGGTTCCAGCATCTGATGCGTAGAGCTGTCGCCAAAAGTTGCAAATTTATGAAAAGATGCTATTTATTCCCATTCGCGATAAGCAAGAATACTTTTTATGTGTTTTTGGGAGAGTAATTTGTCATGAAGATGCTGGATATCGCTCGGATATATGTGTCGGTGAACATCAATAACGATGATACGTCATCGACGGCGATGCGCGCCGCTCGACTATTTGACGAACGCACGGGCATAGGGGATATAGCCGAAATAGATTTCGCTGCGATCGGTCGTTTCAAAGCCGCCGTACTCGCTGTTGGAAAACCGGTCACCTATAACGGCTATCTGAGATACCTCAAATTGCTGGGTAAATGGGCGCTGGCCGAGGGCTACTGGACGAGAAACTGGTTTGAGTCGGTCCGGAAATTGCCTGAGCCAGACGCGCCGCACAAGACGATTGAGCCGGAAGTTTTTGCGGAAGCAATGAAATTTCTACACAGTAACGAAGCGCTTCAGCCCGCCTGGTTCTGGCGGATCGTCATTCGGTTTTTGTACTTTACTGGCGTGCGCCGGCGGCAGATTGTTCATGTGCAGCTGCGCGATATCGATTTAACGAATCGAGTGCTTACGGCGAGTTATCGCGGTTCCAAAACTCAACGCGAGTGGCAAATTCCACTTGCGGACGAGGTAATCGAGGATCTTCGGTATCTCATCCGTCGAAATGAAAACGTACTGGGCAGAAGGATGCGGCCAGATGATTACGTGTTCAATGTCAGCCGGTTTTACTCTCGGTATAAATCTGATCCAGCCAGGCCTGGGCGGATGGATGGACCCCAGTTTACGGGATTCATGAAGCGGCTTTCCGCCCGAATCGGCATGCGTATCGGGATGCACCGAATACGGCATACCTGCGCGACGGACCTTTGTGATTTCGACGACGATGAGAGTCCCGATTTGTTCGCGGCACAACAAATTTTAGGCCACACCATGTTGTCGACCACACGCGGGTATGTGAAGACAAAGGTGCACCGGATGAGGATGCAGATAAATAAGCTGGAATTTCCAAAACAAGGTAAAATCTAGGTGATTCAGCCTAATTTTTGGAAAAAGTTTGACAAAAACACAGATAATAGACGATATTAATTAGTGCCGGGCTCCGTTATGGGTCCGCGCAGTCTAATACAGTCAGCAATGACTCACTTCTAAATTCCTCGCATATGCACCAATTCTGCGGGATGAGGTGGGGCCGCTACGGCCCCACTCATAGAATTGGTAGCTAGAGGCGGACTTGAACCGCCGACCCCAGCATTATGAGTGCTGTGCTCTAACCAGCTGAGCTATCTAGCCATAGTGAGGGCGCATATTTTGGGGGGCGTTTGGGGGATTGTCAACCCTCGAATCGATGGTTTTTGTGTGGATAAGTACGCCGGTGGCGAAGTAATGGCTCCATGTGCTGGTCGCAGTGGTGGTGAGCTCTTTCAGGGGTAGCGGCCCGACCCCGGCATGCTGGTGGTGAGGCTATGTACTACGGTTTACCCTTCTGCATACGTTTTGTACCGAGACTCCTCCTGCCGTGTTGTGGGTATCACTGGAAGTGTGCGAATAGCGTTCATCCTGCTCTTGATTCGCATGATGTCATTGAAACGTAAATGATTTATACATAACCAAGTAATTTGATTCAATCAAGCCTAAATATTTTCTTAA
>CAMPIG010000006.1 GCA_946886255.1 uncultured Cellvibrio sp.
CCGCCCGCTGTTACAAAACTCCTACGACCACCTGCGCAAACTGCTTGAAAACCGCATTACCGCCATCAGCCGCCTGCAAAAACTCGACATTAATCCGAGTTTGGTCAGTGACCGCGCCCGCGCTATTCTCGCCTCCCTAATCGGGGGCATCACTCTCGCCCGCATGCTCCCCGACGAAACCGAACGCAGTGCCATCCTCAACGCGGCACAAATGCAGATACTGGCATTAATGGGCGTACAGCCACGGCAGCCGGTGGAGCAGTGAGCAGGACGTCCGGCTTTTTATCAGCTTTTTAACTCCATCGACCCGTCACATCACAAGGACATCTTTATGAAAGCCATGAAAATCCTGCTCCTCACTGTTCCCCTTACCCTCGCCGCCTGCAACGCTAACATGCCGCAAATTCTGCAAACCAGTGCCGATGTGGCCAGCGCCAGTGGTTATGGCAATCAAGCGCAGTTGGTGCGCGGCATCAAGGATGCGCTGGAGCTGAGCAGCGGGCGCGCCGCGACCAGCTTGTCGCAGAACGGTGGTTACAGTAATAACCCGCTGTATCGCATTGAACTACCCCAATCTGTTCAGCCTATCGCCAGCACACTGCGCCAGTTCGGGCTCGGCGGGCAGCTGGATAAAGTCGAAATGCTGATGAATCAGGGCGCGGAAAAGGCAGCGGTTGAAGCGAAGGACATCTTTATCTCCGCCGTGCGCAACATGACGGTAACCGATGCACTGAGGATTATTCGCGGTCACGATACAGCGGCCACGGATTATTTCCGCCAGCAAACCGAGTCCACCCTGCGCCAGCGCTACCTGCCGATCATCCAGCAGAACCTGCGGCAGATTGGCTTTTACAATCAGTACCAACAGTTGCTTGGCACCTATAAACAATTACCCATCGCCAACAAGCCGGACCTGGACCTTGAGCAGCATGTGTTGAACCAGAGCCTCATCGCCTTGTTCAAGGAAGTGGCCAACCAGGAGCAGCTGATCCGCAAAGACCCTGTGGAACGCGGCAGCGCCATCATCGGTGCGGTATTCAGCAAGTAACTACATTAAGAATGCAATGACGCCGGGCGACACCCAGTCAAGGCTGGAGCTGTGCTATCATGCCGCCCGTTTTTATCCCCCCGTTTTCGTTTCCGATCAGAGATTCCCGTCAGGCGCGGGCCACAGTATTGCCAGAGGTCAGACTTTCATGAGCAAGACGTCGTTAGACAAAAGCAAGATCAAATTCCTGTTGCTGGAAGGCGTTCACCAATCCGCGGTCAATACGCTTAACGCCGCCGGTTATACCAACATTGAATATCTGAAGACCGCGCTGGCCGAAGACGAACTGATCGAGCGGATTCAGGATGCCCATTTTGTCGGCCTGCGCTCGCGCACCCAACTGACCCGCCGCGTGTTCGAAAACGCGCCCAAGCTGATCGCCGCCGGTTGTTTTTGTATCGGGACCAACCAAGTGGATCTGAAAGCGGCGCAAGAATTTGGTGTGGCGGTGTTCAACGCGCCCTACTCCAACACCCGTTCGGTGGCCGAACTGGTCATCGCCGAAGCGATCCTGCTGTTGCGTAATATTCCCGCCAAGAATGCCGTGTGTCATCGCGGCGGTTGGGATAAATCGGCTATCGGTTCTTACGAAATTCGCGGCAAGACCCTGGGCTTGATCGGTTACGGTTCTATTGGTAGTCAGACTAGCGTATTGGCCGAAGGCCTGGGCATGAACGTGTGCTTTTACGATGTGATCACCAAGTTGCCCTTGGGTAATGCGACCCAGATGCGCAGCCTGGATGAGTTACTGAGCACAGCGGATATTGTCAGCTTGCATGTGCCGGAAACCCATGCCACACAGAACATGATCGGCGCACGGGAAATCGGTTTGATGAAGAAAGGCGCGATCCTGCTCAACGCCTCGCGCGGCACGGTGGTTGATATCGATGCACTGGCCCAGGCAGTACGTATCGGTCATTTGTCCGGCGCTGCCATTGACGTTTTCCCGGAAGAGCCCAAAGCTAATGACGATGAATTTATCAGCCCCTTGCGCGGCCTGGATAACGTCATCCTCACGCCGCATATCGGGGGTTCTACCATGGAAGCTCAGGCGAATATCGGGGTGGAAGTGGCTGAGAAATTAATTAAATATTCCGATAACGGTACCACCACCAGCTCGGTCAACTTCCCGGAAGTGGCTTTGCCTGGTCATCCGGATGCGCATCGCTTGTTGCACGTCCATGCCAATGTGCCGGGTGTGATGTCGTCTATCAATAAAATCTTTTCTGATTTCAATATCAATATCGTCGCGCAGTATTTGCAAACCAATGAGAAGGTCGGTTATGTGGTGGTGGATATCAATTCGCCGTACAGCGAGGAGGCATTGGAGAAATTGCGCAATGTGGAAGGGACGATTCGGTGTCGGGTGTTGTTTTAATTTTCCTGGAATGACAAACGCAGATTCTTCAATATTCCGCTGAAAGCACTTCGTAGTCCGTTTGTCATTAGGCTATTGGTTTCGAAAACGCATGCATACGTCCTGTAGCTCCCGCAATTCATCCATGAATTGAGGGTTTCGAAACCAATAGCCTAACGCCAAACTCGCATTGTGCGAGCCGCAAATCTGTAAAAGTCTTGAGAGTTTATTTCTTCAGCCGATGCGCCACATGTTCGGTTACCACTACCAACAAAACCCCTGCTAACGCACTCAAACACGCCGCAACTAACATCGGCTCAACACCCGTTACTGAGAGGTATTCAAACGGACTGAGGTTGGCTTGCTGCAAAACAACGGTGTTGCCATCGCTGTCTATCGTTGTAGTCAACACCTGCTTCCAGGGCCAGGTGACGTAAAGCGACCCCACCAAAAAACCAATCAAGGTCGCCAGCGTCGCGCTGTGATAACTCGCCAGTAACCAGGAAAGGAAACGGGAGAAGATGATCAGGCCGCAGATACAGCCCAGGCCGAAGGCGAGGAGTTTGCCGATCTCGAGGTTGTGGATGGCGTTGAGGAAGACCGGATAGAGGCCGACGAGCAAGAGGATAAAGCTGCCGGAGATGCCAGGCAGGATCATGGCGCAGATGGCGACGAATCCGCCCAGGAATAGGATCCAGGCATAGCCCGGTAGCTGCGCCGGGGCCAGATTGGCTACGGCATAGATAAAGGCGGCGCCCATCAGTAGTGCGATCCAGTGGGATAAACGCCAGTTGGTTTGGGATTTACCCAGCAGGTAGATGGAGGCTAACACCAGGCCGGAGAAAAATGCCCACACCAGAATGGGGTAGGTTTCCATGGCGATCAGGACAACGGCGGCAAACGTTTTGAGGCTGACGAGGATGCCGCCGAAAAGAGCGACCAAAAAATTACCGTTGATGTAGCGCCAGGTATTGGCGAGGCCGTCTTTTTTCAGCATCAATAACACGGCAGGGGTGCAGCGCTTAAGGGAGTTTAACCATTCATCATAAACGCCGGTGATAAAAGCGATGGTGCCGCCGGATACGCCCGGTACTACGTCCGCCGCGCCCATGCACATGCCTTTCAAAAAGATAACCAGATAATCCTTGATACTGCGCTGTTCTTGCGTCAAAACAGTTTCCTCACGTCAGTAAATTCAAGCGGCAGGTACCTCCGCTGGACTCACAGAGGCAAGGCATTCTACCGGTTTCGCTCGTTGAAGAAATAGCTTTGGATATAGGTGAAGACCTGCGCACGATATTCTGTGCTCTCGTTAACCAAATGGTGCCCGGCATCGGCGATCAATTTGATCTCGGCGTTGGGTAATTTTTCGCGTAATTGTTCAAGGTTGTAGCGCCATTCCACAGTTCGATCGCCGGTTCCCTGTACAATCAGCATCGCTTTACCCAGAGGTTTAAAGTGGCGGAAACCTTCGGCCCAGGCTTTCATAGCCGAAATCCAGACCACGGACAGGTATTGGGATTGCAGGGGATCGCGGCGTGCGATGAAGTCGGCAAATTCGGGATCGTGGGAGCTGGGTGTAAACCGCCGTGGTACGTGGCTGACGAAACCTTTGAGCAGGCGATAGAGCATGCGACCGGAACGCCAGCCGCGCGGCAAAATCAGCGGAGCACAGAGCGCAAATTTGGCGAAATCATCCGGTGAGTAACGCCAGCAATAGTTGAGCAACACTGCACCGCCCATGCTTTGCCCCAAAGCAAATCGGTGTTGCGGTAAAAGATCCCGGGAGCGATTTAACAGATCGGCAAGCACATCGGCGTAGTGATCGAAGGAATCAATTGATGCCGTCATGCCGCTGCTGAGACCGTGGCCGGGCAAGTCAAAAGCCAGGACGGCATAACCCTGCTGCAAAGCCAATTGGATCGGGTGGTGATATACACCCACATGATCGTAATAACCATGGACAATAACCACCGTGCCCTTGGGTTTTGGGGGCAACCAGTAATGAGTCGCCACCCGAAAATTACCGCTGTCGACACGCCCGAAGCCGTGCATAACATCAGGAAATTCGCGTGCGAAATTAATGTGGTAGTAGTCGAGATAGGTTTGCGGATCAGCCTCCAGCGGCCATCGACTATCCTGTTCGGCCACGAACTGAAGTGGCGGTAACTCCTCTGCCAAGCGAAACAGCAGTTCTTTATCGAGTATCATGGAATCGGACACTCAGGCCTCTCTGGGTAAAGTAGTGTTAAACAAAATCACAGGCCCTGACTTCCACGTAAGACTTGCTCTTCCGGGACGCAAGATCTTCTGGATACAAAAGGCTTTGGTAAAAACTCCCCACTGTCGGGGATACAACATGATTACCTGACTTATGCCCCGCGATAATGCAGCGCATACTGTAACCGGTTCATAAACATAACGCGACCCACGCAACGCCAACCCTAAGCTGCGGAAGCCGTTGATGACACTGACGACAGTCGAACGCGCTTGATCTATAATTCGCGGAGTATAACTATAACGATCACTGACAAGCTGTGGGACTCTCATGAAAGCGCAAATTTTTAATATCCACGACGTCGTCTTATTGATGACCGTGGCAGAGTGTTTCTTGTTGGCAATCTTCCAGGCAGTATTACCGGTCACCAATCGACTCGCCAGTATTCTCCTCAGTTGTTTCTTGCTTTGCGTTGCCATCGGCTCAGCGTGCATCCTGGTATTGTGGAACGGTGATGTGCATATCCACCCGGTATTTGATCGTCACTTCCTGCCCTACTTTCTGGTCACCGCGTTGATCCTCAAGGGACCAGCACTGTATCTTTATGTCGCTTCGCTGACTCGTGAATCCTTTCGTTTGCAACCACGCCACTTGTGGCACCTGACTCCGGTAGCCGTCGCGATGTTGTGGTTGGCCATCTTCCGTATCGACAGTCTGGACCTGAGCTTCCGTTCCATTGACGCTACGGATTTTTCCCGCAGCCTCGTGGATTGCGTATGGCACGTCGTAAAAGCCCTGCCGTTTATCTATGGTATTGCAGCGGTGTTGTTGACCAAAAAGTATCAAGCGCAACTTAAAGATCAATACTCCGATTTCTCCACGACCGAACCCGGCTGGTTAAAAGTCCTGACTATCGGCTTTCTGGTGAGCTGGAGTCTGAGCGGAATCGCACACATCATTGCGCAAACCGCATCACCGGATGTTTCTGACAGTTTCGGGATTGCCGACAATTACGTAACGTTTATTTTGATCAACGCGCTGTTCACTTATAGCCTGGTCTATGCGCACAAATTGCTGACCACCAAGCACGAACCCATCAAAGATAAACACGATGAGAAGCTCACCGACAGCGCAATTGAAAAAGTGCAACAAGGCATGGAAATACAAAAGTTGTACCTCAAGCACAACTTGAATATTGAAGAATTTTCCAAGCGTATTGATCTGCCGGTGAAGGAAGTGTCAGCGGTCATCAACAAACACTACGGCACTAACTTCTTTGAATTTATGAATACTTACCGGGTAGATGAAGCCAAGCGATTATTGAGCGATGAGAAGCATGCGGATATGACTGTACTGGATGTGTTGTTGCAATCCGGGTTTAACAGTAAATCTGCATTTCACCGCTTTTTTAATCGATTAGTGGGTGTATCGCCGACGGAGTTCCGCAAGAATGGTGCGCCGGATGCGGCGTTGAAGAAGGCGGCGAATGAGTAGTTTTTCATAATTTGTCGGATTACGCCTTTGGCTAATCTGACCTACGGCGGATAGTAGGGACTAGTGATGGGGTTTGACAGGATCGTTTTGGACGGGGAATTTGTTCAGCTGGAACCGCTTACTCGCGAGCACTTTTCTGGATTATGGAGATTTAATTACAGTCTCGAAACTGGCGAGCCGCATTGAACCACTTTATGATTGTCTTATGAACGTTTGAGCGATTATGAGTAACCTGCAGTTACACGGAATTATTTACAGGCTCCGAGTCCGCCGAGGCCGATTGATTTTTCTATTCTTTTTTTGCGTTCTCTACTGACTTATTATTATAAAACTCTAAAAATTTCGCCGTCTTCTCTTGATGCTTATCTGTTATCGGCCAAGCAGAACATTTGCTAGCCCTGAGTTGATCATTGTTTTCTTTGGTTTTATAAGCATAAACAATATACTTGCCTCCCTTCTCGTAGCTTAATCCACATGCAGTCGAACTTTTCTCTGTAATCATCTTTAGTTTCGCATGTTCGTCGCCCTTATAGAATGTTAAGTTCTGGTATTTGAAGTGGTTCCTAGTAAAACCGACCTTTTGAAACTATCTCCCCTATAAAGATAACATCGGCCCCTTCATGGCTTTTTTCCGGGTCATAGTCTCTGTCACAACTACACGAAAAGGCGTGCTGAGAAAACGCAAAGTAAGCGCTAAACCAACTACGCCCTAGCCTAACGTAGTATTCCAAGGCAACAACTGCTCTATTTGCTCAATGCTATTGGCGTTGGGTAAATGCGTAAACACCAAGCGCAGATATTCGTAGGCATTTACATTATTCGCCTTGGCCGTTTCAACCAAACTGTACTGGTTAGCACTGGCTGTCGCGCCAGCCTGACTTTTACTAAACATCCAATTCTTACGACCAATCGTGAATGGGCGAATTGCTCGCTCTGCCGCATTATTGTCAATGGGATAGCATCCATCCTCGATATAACGAACCAGACGGCTCCATTGATTATTCAGGTAAACTAATGCTTACCAATCGCCATTTTCGGCGGTACGGCCAATAAGCTTTTCTCCATCCACTCTTTCAGATCGTCAAGAATTGGCTTTGCCTCGGCTTGTCGAGTCGCATACCGACTATCGGGAGGCTCATCCTTAATTCTTCGTTCAATGGCATAAAGTTTTTGTATAAAAGCGAGCCCCTGGTTGGCTTTTCCGGTTTTACCTTTCGGCTGTGCATCCATAGCCTCTTTAAACTTGCGCCTGGCGTGAGCCCAGCACCCAAGGCGAACAATCCCGTAATCGTCGCAAGCTTTTTGATACCACTCATAACCATCGATCATAATGGCGGTATTGTCTTCGCTTAATAATTGTAATGGTACCTGTTGGCTGCGGTTGTCGGCATAGTGAAATACGCAGGCGGGCTGATGCTGGGAGCCAACCATGACCCACATATAGCTTTTACTTTGTGCCGCCTTTCCTGGTTCATCCAGCACCTGCAGGGTTGTTTCATCGAGATGTAAATACGGTTGTCGGTGCAGGTGTTCAATGAGCAGGTTTATTAACGGTTGAACCAACTCACCGCATTTCACCATCCAATTGGTCATGTTCGCTCTATCAAGATCGATGCCGATACGCTTGAACATGTCGCTTTGCCTGTAAAGCGGCATAGCATCGGCATACTTTTGAATTGCGATATAAGCGAGCAAGCCAGGGCTGGCAATGCTTTTTTCGATAGGCTGTTTGGGTTTGGTGGCGGTAACGATATGGCTTTTACAGCAAGGGCAGGCATACTTCAGGCGTTTGTGGCGAATCACCTTAATTGTTGCAGGAACAATACCCAGTTGCTCATGATCTTCACTGCCAATCACGTTTAACGCCGTACCGTCGTGCGGGCAGATTTTTTCCGAGTCCGGTATATCGTGAACAAACTCTTCACGAGGAAGGTTGTCAGGAATACTCACACGCGGCTTACGGGCGCGGGTATGTGACTTAACCGTGGCTATTTCAGCGTCTTGCGGCAATTCAGCAGAAAGTGTTTCTTCCGCCTCATTGAATAGACCCAGTTGATCCTGAGATACCTTTTCGGTTGCTTGAGCTGTTCATTCAAGACAGCGATCTGTGCATCGCGAGCCGCTGCTTTGACTTGTTCGTTTTTCAGTTTTTCTTCATTAGCGGCAAGTTGCTTGCGCAACAATTCGTTTTCTTTTTGTAAGGCCGCTGTATTATTCATGGCGGCTATTATAAAAAATTAATGGATGTCAGTGAAGTGTAACTGCCTATGCGGTTTAAAATTTTCAAAATCAAAACCCCGCAACAGCCAGCTCTCCATTGTTCGTGATTAACAGCGACAGTCGTAAACAGGTCTTTCCGTGGCCATTTGAATTTATCTTTTTCCAGGCGTTTCTGCCATAAGGCGAACCCGGTGCTGTCCCAGTAGAACACCTTGAGCTGGCTGCGATTTTTGTTACAAAACACGAAGAGTGCGGTATCGTAAACATCCAGACCATTTCTTCGCTGACGATTAGCGCCAGTCCATTGATCGCTTTGCGGAAATCAACAGGGTCGCGATGAAGGTAGATGGGAATCGAGTCTGGCCACTTGATCATGCGAGGGATTTAACCAGCGAAACAAACGAGGGAATGGGCATGGTGGTTGGATAATGAATTTTGCAGTTGCCGATATCCAAAACCAAGCCTTCAGGTGATGACTGTGTTGGTTGTACAACAACCTTGGCAAAGGCTCCAGTTTCCAGTGTCTTGCGCTTGGATAGCTTAAGGCTGAAATAGGTCGGGTTAATCTCGTGCTGTTTGCAAAACTCAACTCGGGACAGGTTTGATTGTGAGAATTCGTTGAACAGCTTTGGCCAGCTGTAAGTGCGGCGCTTGGTCATGAGGAGCCTCCTGTTGATGAAGGCTCCAGAGTAAATTCATAATTGACGGGCTAATAGGGCGCGGTTGCTTTAGCGCTTACAACGCAAACATAAAAAGTGCGAAGATCATCCACTTCATTATTAATACCCACAGGTCGATGGAAATGTTTGACAAGCATAGGTGTCAGCATTGCCCCAAGCACGCCGCGTATCATATAAAGGATTGTTGCCCCCTTTATATACTCATCAAGGTTTGGTCATTCACGTCCAGTAACAACGCCTGGCGTACATCATTCAGGAATCGCCTGATCCAGCTTACCGCACGAGGACCAATCGGCCGGAGCCAGTCCTTGCCGCCTTCCTTCAAAAACAAGGTGCGGCGATCTACAGCAATGTCATTGATCCGCAGGCGGCACAGTTCTGTGCGCCGGATACCGGTGCCGGAGAAGGTTTCCAGGATCGTCCGATCACGCAGGCCATACGGGGCTCCAATGTCCGGCTGTTGCATGATCCGTTCGATTTCCTCTTCACTGAGTACCACCGGCATCTCTAAGTGGCTTTGGGGATCACCAGTTCGAACGCCGGGTTATACAGCAGATAGTTTTCCCGGGGTGAGCGACTTGAAAAAGTGACGGATAAAACCGATATAACGCCCGCGAGTGGTCGGCGACAGTGGCTCACCGGTATGTTCCTGCCGGTAGTAGTAAAGATAACGCTGGTAGCTTTCCAGGATCGGCTTGGTGATGCTTTGCGGTTCATTCAGGTCGCGCTCATCGCATCAACCGATAAAACGCCGGATCGCATTTTCCCGCAGCTTAGGGAGAATTCGGAGTAATTGCGCATCAGCATGGTTTGCGCATAATGCGTTAACTATCGATAAAACGCGGTGTGTTCAATCGCCACCTTCCTCCCGCAGATACACCATGGTACGTTTAATCGCCATTTTTTTATTTCCCTTTATAGCGTTTTCGCGTACACCTGACCACTTTCGCTGTAGGCCAGCGTGGGCGCGGCTTTCAGCGGCTTTGACTGCCGTGACCGCCCCCTGACTGATTCGCCTTTTGTCCTGACCGATTTTTGTCGTAGCCTAATTTTAATGCGCTGGCCTTTCCGAGGGCGGTCGGACAGAAATAGCAAATCTTAAGTAAAAAGCCCTGGCCAATTGGTCAGGGCTTCACCGAACCAAATAAATGCGCCCTTATTTCTTTTAACGAGTCTTAACGCTCTTTTCAGGCTCAACTACTTTTTTAACAAATATATAATGGTCGCTACACAATTCCCAACCGATTCGACGGCCATCGACTTCGATAAAATCAACGTCCTGCATCCCTACGGGTGTAGGTAGCCGATAACCATAAACTGTTAACACCTTGCTTCCCTCTTTCCTTATATTTTTGATAGTGCGATCATCTAAAGAAAGATTTACGCATTCCCTAGATTCCAATATTAACCGCCCCATAAAAACGTGATTAATTTCTTCTATTGTCACAACTCCGGTATAGCCACAAACTTCATTTCTTTCGCATTGCTCCCGACTCATGGCAGTTGGAACGCTTGAGTATTGATTAGCTGTACAGGCAGTACAACCAATAAGCACAAGCAGATGAACACATATTAATTTATGGACATGGATCACTTTTAGTACCTTTCGTAGAGCCACTATTTTCCCAGTTCTGCATATTTGTCACCAATGCAGCTCTTTCATCTGCAGAAAGTCCTGGACCAGAAGCAACGGTCGTTCTATAAGTCCCATCTGACATGGATTCAATTGAAAAAACACGACTTGATGTCATCATAAATGCTATGCCTGTTCCGCCTTTTTTGGCCGCAGCTCCATCACCATGACTAGGCACAGATTGGTGACTATCTGAATGACTATGCACCGCCGATTGTCCTTGGGAAATTTGGCCGATACCCAGTGTCATCCTCGTTCTACCACATTTTATTTCTTTGGTTTTAAACTTTTGTGGCCGAATTGAATTTGTATCTGCAACAAAAAAGTATTCGTTTCCGTTACCATATCTTACCTTCGGTTTTTTAACTCGATGGCCAGTTACAACAACTTCTTCAATTTTCATCTCTTCATCAGTCTTTGGCTCTGGCGGACCAACTTTATTTGCTGATTCTGGCGTTTCAACACAAGAAGTATCCCAATTGGGACAGTTCGTCATTCCCGTGGGATCAACAAAATTTATTGGATCGTTCCCAACGTAAGCGTATAAATTCATTTGATCCGCGTAGCCAACCGGATCGGTTTGTAAGAACCGTCCCAGCTTCGGCGAATACATCCTCGCCTTGTAGTGAAACAACCCAAGCTCCTTGAACCACAGCTGACCCGTGTAGCCAAACCGGTCAATGTTCGCGCTGTCCGGAATCCCGTAGGCATCATAGGTGAGGCGGTTGCTGACCGAACCCATGTAGTTACTGTGGGCAATGATACTCCCCTGATGATCCGCGTGGAGATAGCGGCGCTCATAGTTAAGGTACGCGTTGTTGTACTGCACCAATGGCTCATCTACCCGATCACCATGCACATAACGCCGGGTTAACGTGCCAGCACTGTTGTACTCCGTTACTAGCGCATCGCCATCGTAGAGAAAGCGGGTGGTGGTGCCATTGATGATGACCTCATGCAAACGCCCGAGTGGATCGTACTTAAAACTGGAGGTGGCACCACCACTGGTGCTCACCAGCCGGTTCTCATCATCATAGGTATAGATCAATGATCCGTCGTTAGTCAGGTTGCCATTGGTGTCATAACTCAGGGGCTGCCCGGCGATGTGGGTATATTGGTTCAAGCCATTAGGGGTGTAGCTACCCAAACGGTTTTGATTGCCCTGGTAGTGGAACAGGTCATTGCTGAGGGTTAGCGAAGTAACCTGCCTAGCTGGGTTGTAACTAAAACTGCTGGTCAGATCGTTGGTGGTGCCATTGAAATCCTGCTGGAGGCTTTCAAGACGAGCGACATCATCAAAGGTATAGGTCGTCGTCGCACTGCCGGCGCGTGTAAGGGTCTCCCGCTGGCTTCCAGGATTATAAGTGACATTGATCAAGCTGAAGGTTTTTTCTGTTATCGCGCTGAGTCGATTGATGCCATCAAAGGCATAACCAAAATAGACATTATCTGGATGAGTGATCCGAGTGCGGTTGCCATTGTTATCGTACTGGTACACCAGCGTGCGACTGACACCGCCCATGTTGGTTGTGCTGTTCGCGAGGTTACCGAAGCCATCATAAACGTTGGTAATCCCTTGACCGCTTTGACTTCCAAATCGCGCGGACAGTTGCAAACCACGAAGATCATAATTGTAATAAATGTCTTGTGTGAGTGCGTTATTGGAATAGTCCTTTTTAACCAGCCGATCATTTTTATCGTACGTATAAGTTATAACTGCACCGTTTCTTTTTCGCTCGGTACGAACATTACCATTCAAATCGTAACTGTATTCTACGTAATCCGACTCGTTGACTAACGCTCCATTAAGCTTCGACGGAAACACTCTTCGTTTCAGTCGACCGAAGCCATCGTAACGAAGTTCTGTTCTATTACCATTGGCGTCCGTTACGCTTGATGGCATCCAGTAATCATTGTAGGTGTGTCGCGCGTAAAACTGACTTAACGTGGTACCAAATGCTTTTTGAACGCTAATACCGCGATCTCTGTTATCATAAGTATATTTTGTTACGCGATCATTCCCATGACTACCTGCTGCTCCTAATTCGCACGCGCTGACTGGTAATGTACCGAACGCACTGCTATTCATTCGCGTTACAGTGCATTCTAGCCTTTTCAGATTATCGTACGAGAACTGCGTTATATTTATTATATTAGAATTTCGGTCACTGTGAGTTTCGCTTAACTTTCTCCCCCAAGTATCATATGTATAGGCAGCTCTGGATATGATAGTGAAGTCAGCCCAATTTTCCGGCTTAACGGCTTCGCTTTGCCAGGATTGCAACACCCCTGACTCTACAGTGACCAACAGGCCTTGGGCGTTGTAGGTATTACGGATAGCGGGATAAGCTGGAGGATAACTTCCAGGGGCGGCGCTTATCGTTCCCGTAAGCTCTCCATTCAAATTGTATCTTTTACCTGTTGTAAATGGCGATGGGTTCGTCTGAGCATGAATGAATGCGGATGAAAGGGAAAGTATAGCAACAGCTGTATATATTGAAAGTTTCAGGATTCGGCTGATAGGTCCATTGCGGTTCATTTAAGTACTCCTTACTCACAACTCGTCAGATTGGCTCGAGGAGTTGTCACGGCGATTTGATTCCCAAGTGCATCATATTTGTAACAGGCTCGCCGGGATTTTCCATTGGCAGTTGTTACAACACCAGTCAACCACAGGTTATTAGCTCCAGTAGCTTCACCATATTCGTACTTGGTGACCACTAGCTTCGTCGGATCAGCACACCCGTTTGTGGTCGTAGCACCTTGAGTGCAGGTACGCTCCTCCGTAAGGAGCCAAACTGGACTCGACGAGCTAACAATGCTGCCTGCCGAGTTTTTATAAGATGCATACCGTTGGGTATAAGTATAAGTTGTCTGGGCTCTGACGCCGTTCTGATCTGGCGGCGCAAGCACACTTTCGACTTCGCCACTCTCATCGTGATAGGTGTAATCTGTCCGATAGTCTCCAACTGTACCATTAGGAGTTTCTACCCATCGAGCCTTGTTGCACCACTTGAAATTTGTCTCGTTACAACTGTCAAATCCTGCGTGGGCCACAATAGTCATTCCAGATTCAGGAGTGCCAGAAGCGCCCGTTTGTGTGGTTGTTATTAAATTTCCGCGCACATCATAATCAAATGCCAACGCTTTGCCTTTGTGGGCCATTGTGGTCAATAATCGTCTGTCATTCTGCGTATAACCGGCCGTCACGTCATTCCCCATAAAAGTCATCGGTCCGCCAACCGTTCCGTAATGATCTTTTATTAAACTCGAAAAGGTATTGCCGCAACGACTTGAAATCTGGAGCCCAACATAATCTGTTTGAGGAAGTGTATATTTATAAGTGCAATCCACTCCATCTGCCGTTGACGTCACGACGACATTGGCTCCAACTACTACACATGTTTGTTCCAGCGTAATGTAATAAGACTGTGCGCAGATAACGAGATTTTTAAAATCGAATGTCTGAGAGCGCTGAGGACCCACGATTGAGGTAATGCGAGGCTCATAAGGTTCGCCACCCAATACTTTTTTTGAGAACGATTTATGGGTATACGTCGTAATCCTGCCCATCGGATCAGTGACCCTGAAATAGCCGATCGCCGTGCCTGTCCCTGTTGCTGGATAAAGCTGAGTCCATGTGGGCCATGAATAGTTCACTGTGGGCCAATCGTTCACGAGTGAACAGGTGTCTGCAGCGGGGTCGCAATACTCAACGGTATTGTTAATTGCAACAATACTCGAAGGATGCATAAAACGTGAGTAGTCATCACTATTTGTAGGGGCATTAGTATTTGTGTTGTTGCGGTAGTTGTACTTCAATTGCAATCCGGTACTCGATACGACCGACTGAATTCGCCTCCCCTTTTTGTAGATGTTTACTGAATATCCATTTGGGTAAGTTATAGATTCAATAGGCGTACCTATCATCGCAACCATTCCAGACCGTGATGTATATTTGAATGTCGAGGAAGTCAGTTGTACCAATTGACTGCCATCTCCATTAACCGCCTCGTAGGTACCCGCACTTATGTTACCGCTCATAAGCCTGAATTGCTGCGAGAAATGGCCTATCCCTACAAGTCTAAAGCGATTAAGCACATTGTTTGTCGTAACAAAAGTTGCTGAAAGCGTGTAGTCATCGATAAATCCCCAAAACATATGTTCGTAAGTACCGATACTGTGACTCAGAGAACTAGTACCGTTACCAATATTAAGATCGTTTTGATTTATTGATGCGTACCCAGAACCTAAATCAACGCCAGCTGCATCTGAAATTGGGATAGGCGGTGGTGGCAACAAGCCTTGCGCTGCTGTGTTGCCTGAAATGAGGAGCACACTGAATATCGTTAGCGCGCAACCTAGCACTACAAGCCTTCTAGCAGGATAGATTGATACGACTTTATTTTTGCGTACATGCATCATGGGCTGATCCCTTAGATTAAAAATAAGCTTTTTCACCGCATTGAGTGCTTACACATGCTCTTACCCAATATGGCTTGTTGTAGTTTTGATTGTTATATGAGCAGCTATACGTGATTGATGTTGCCGTTAAGGTGGTCTCCGGCCCTGCTGCGTGGCGGAAGACGTAACTCGTTGCTCCTGGTACTGCATTCCAGCTGCCTCTCCAGGCACAATTCGCGATGAGGCCAGAAAACAAGCCTGTCGGCTTTCCTGGTACGAAAGACCCGACGGAAACAAAGGTTCTATTGCCTGCGGCATCGTAAAAATAGCCACGATCATCGTTCAATGAATCTTTAACCTTGGTTAATCGACCAAGATCGTCATATTCGTATTCAAACGTAGGAGTTGCCGAAGAGGAAGACGAAGAGGACGAGGAAGTGACACTTGAGCTTGAAGAAAGGAGCGACACCACTATACTTTGGGAGCCTGGAACCGTTGCGCAACTCAAGCCCATTGAAGTCCCTGTGCAGTTTTTCATTCTGTAGGTGTAGGTACCGCTTACAGTTTTTACCACCGGTATACTGCCCGACTTTTGGCCCCCACCGATGGTTTGCCATTCGTTCGCTTCAGAAACCCATTCCTCAATCAATCCAATTGTTGTGGTGGCTGAATAGGTTATTGTAAATTGGCCGGTGCTGCTTGTTGATGGGACGTTATACGTTTGAGCAAAAGATAGTGTGGCCCACAAATTGAAAATTGAAATCACCAAAAATAATTGAATTTTTTTTCCTTTAAGATCTGTGCTGAATAAGAGCATTAACTTCATCTCCTTGAGTAGTCGGGGCTGTGCTGTGACGACGATCTTCCTTAGCTGCTAGGATCAAGTGGCACTTGCATGGATAGATATGGAGGTAATAACGAAAAGTTTGCATTCCGCAGATTCCTTTTCACGATAAATATATGCCTATGAATACTAGTCGCATCAATAGGAAAGGCGTTGATTAACGAGTTGCCGAAGATGTGGCTGAAATCTCTCATTATTTATTATTAACATAAGATGCTAGCAAACGAATATGCTGCATGCAAGAGGGACGATCTGATGAACTTGCTTGGCAACCGGCTTAAGACCCCAAAAGACTCTGAGCAGCTAGCCGCTTTTTGTCCCAACGTTACAATTTCCTTAAGATTTTGCTCAGACCGCTTTCTACATATGCGACACACACAATACGCAAAGCACTTCACCCATTCAAAATCAGAAAATCACGATTGCTGACCATATCCAGGAGTTTGGCGACGGCCATCTGCAGTTCTAGGAAAGACCTCGATGCCCAATATGCACACAGCGTATAGATAGCAGTACAGTATCATCGCGTGGTGCTACAGGTCACTTCGCACACATGCCCATGGGTGGGTATTGCCCTACCAAAGTTACAAGCGGGATGCCTTACTTGGGATTGCCTCCCCGCCGGCCTAATCCTGAGCATGCCACGCAAATAAAATCGCAGTTTGCAAATGAGTCAAAACGAAATCGTTAACGGTCTACATTTCGAGGAATTCAAAAAGGTAGCTCTCATCGTCGATCAAGAAAGAATCTGGGAATACGCGAACTTGAGCGCGTATCAGCTGGCGCATATCTTCTCCACTTTGATGGATTACCTTTCGATCAGTAGTTATAAGTACAATGAAAAACATGTGAGACGGTATTGGTTCAGATGTTGGTCGATGCCAGCGTAGAACGTTACGACGATCTGTGGATTCATCGCACTGAACCGCTGGCATTGATACGCGCCTGGCATAAGCAACCACATAATAGGAAGCCGCAGTTAGACGACATTATCAATTTTCATTCTATTGATATCGAGGCGGATTTTCTGGCCGATGGCAAGGCTCGGATTAATGTGATGCCATCAAGAACGGTGCCTTGTGGAACCTCCATTTAACCCTGGTCTCCCATCCCGACATCGCGCAATTTTTCGACTTTTCTGAAACCTCTTTTTGCCACGACGACGGCATCACTTACGCCCTCATTGACAAGCAAACCGACAAGATCGCCGGCTCAACACGATTTATGAAGGCCAACCTCGCCTATAAATGTGTGAAGATTGGTTATACCTTTCTCGGCCAATCATGGCAGCGTACACGCACCAATACCGAAGCAAAATTTTAATACTCAGTCATGCATGTGAGCAAATACGCTTGAATCGCGTGGAGCTACTGGCTGATTATTTAAACAATAGATCACGCCAGGCCATCTTGCATTTAGGTGCAAAAGAAGAAGGGTTTTACGTAGCCATATGGTAATGCCGGACGGGCGCGTGCGGGATTCGGCGGTCTACAGCATTATTCAACATGAGTGGCCGGAGATAAAACAGCACCTAGCGTTTTTACTTAATCGATAACTTGTCGGATTACATCTTTGGCTAATTCGATCTATGGTGATGCTGCTTTTGTAGGTCGAATTAGCGCAAGCGTAATCCGATAAACATAAAAACGAATCTTGAAAAAAAAGCCATGCAGGTAACTGCATGGCTTTTTTCTTATCAATAAACGCTATTACGGATTAATCCAGCGAATATTATCCAACTGCAAATTAACGCCTTGCTGTGAGTCCCATGTAGGAAGCAGCACGAAAGGAGTATTGACTTTCGTCAAGTCCAAACCACCTGTTACCATTTGTGAGATGGGCACCGTGACAGTCTGCCATGCGCCGTCACCAACCACGCCGACCGGAATATCTCCCGAGCTACATGGATTAACACAATCGGCCTTAACTACTAATCCAGACGTGTTAACACCATAATCAGCGACTTTAATATCAAAGGACAGGTACCCATCTTCTGCAAAAGCACTAATATCTTTTGTTCCTGTGGCTTGAATGAAAATGAGTCCGTTCGCTGTGGAATTAAAGCTCACTTCAAGTACCTTTCCACGCTCTACTTCATCTGCATCAACGACTGCGTTAGTAACATGGCCACCGGCGGTCTCGTATACACCAATCCCAAAATCCCAGTTAGGATCTATAGCGTCAACAAAAACATCGAAAGTTTCTGTCAAAGCAACGGGTGGCTCCTTCGGCTTGATATCGCAATCTTCCAAGCAAGCAATACGAATATTATCAAGCTGTATATGAGCAGCTCCGCCCAATATTTCCGTTTCAAAGGGGCGCATTATCGACGACCAGTCCACTGCCGACCAAGAGCCTGGAGCTTGCCGCAAATTGTAGAAACGCACAGATACTGGCGTCCACTTTCCAACCATATCCGGCGTAAGTGCTATTTCCTCAATACTGATATCGGGGAAACCTGAACCTAATTTAACACTCAGTTTGGCATTAGGTTCTGCTGTTTCCACCCAAATATCAAACTTGTATTCACCAAGTTGACGGGCACGATTGTGCAAAGGATCACTACCGAAATTGAAGCCATCCTGCACGCCTTCAACTCCGCTCATATCAGCCGACGCAAGCCAAGCAACAGCGGGACCCGCATTATTAAATTGGAGATCCCATACAACCGCACCACCTGAGCCATCATTAATAGGTGTAGCCACCGGATTGGAAACGAGAGCGCCGCTATCATTCCATACAGCGTGTTGGAGGGTGTTGGTAACTTCAGTATCATTCACATCAAAGGTCAACGTTTGTATTCCGCCTTGTGAACCACGGAACAACCATACTTCATCCAGCACATCCGGTGGTGGTACATGGCCAACGATATCGGTTGGTGTTACTCCCTCATCAGCCGTGGGCGTAGTGCAACCTTTACCGGTCAGAGGATCGACAGAGCACTGATAAACGCGAACGTAATCTACCTGCATCGTTCTGGAGTCGGTAAAGTCTGGTAAATCAATATAAGTACCGTTCCCCAATGCCACGTTCATAATCATATGGAAAGGTTTGTCAAAAGGTTGGGCTTCGGTACCGATTTGATAACCAACTTCTTGACCACCCCAATAATAAATAAACCAGTTACCACGGTTAACAGCGAAGAGCACATCGTCTACATACCAACGTATTTCACCTTCCTCCCACTCTACGGCGTAGGTGTAAAAATCATCCCACATATTGGTTGGTGGTTCGTAGGAAGCACCGCTGTACTGGTTCCAGGGCCAAGAGAAACCATAATGCAAGGTGCCATGCATTTCGTTCGGCGCCCCAGTAGGCTGAGGACCGGCAACACCCGGTTGGAAAGCTTCGAATATGTCTATCTCACCACTGTGCGGCCAACCACCGTAGGTAGTGGTATCTGTAGGCAGCATCCAGAGAGCAGGCCAAATACCTTTACCTTGTGGCATTTTTGCGCGGATTTCCATTCGGCCATAAGTCCAGTCAGCCTTACCACGAGTACGCAGTCGAGCCGAAGAATAATCTTTACAAACCGTCGCTCCGGGATAGCCTGGATCTTCCTGATTCAGCGCTGGGCCACAGACTTCTCCCTCACCCTCATATATAGAGGTTATATTTAACAGCCCGTCCGAAACGTAACTGTTGTCAGGGCTGGCGGTATAACATTGCGCCTCGTTATTGCCACCACCCCAGCAGTTTACTTCGTGTTCCCAATTAGCGCTGTTTATAACTTCGCCATCAAATTCATCAAACCAAACAAGATCCCACGCAGCAGCGCTGGACTCACTGGAAGATTCAGAACTTGAAGATTCCGCACTGGAAGACTCAGAACTTGCTGCTTCAGAACTTGAGGCTTCGCTGGAAGCTTCAGAGCTGACCGCAATACTGGACTCAGAGGAGCTGCTGGAAGCAGGCTCGCTTGACGCAACAGCACTGGAACTGCTTGAGCTGTTCGGTGTGGAGGAACTGGAGCGATTGTCATTCGAATCGCTACCACCACAGCCGGCCAGCGTCAGACACAACACGCTAAAGCAGGTTACTAAAGGAAATGTTATTTTCATGATTACCTCGTTATATTGTTATCGGTAATGGCCCGTCGATACCGAATCGGCGGGCCGGGTCACTCTGCTGATGTGCTATTACGCTGAATTAATCACACGTAATTTCAGCATCAACGTTTTTCTCGATACGCAAGTTGTAGAGTGATAGATCCAACTTGCCCTCTGTCACCAGATAGAACGGCGACAAAATCATGTCCATTTTTGCGCGATCTGTTGCGAGACACTTCAGCGCAACCGACAGCGTGGTCCATTCTTTTTGCGGCAGTGCTTGCAGGTTTTCCGTGATGGATTTTTCAGCCATACAGTCCTGGCCACAGAAAATACCGAGGCGAACATCAGCCGTGGGTTTTTCATCCACCTTCACATCAAACACCAGCGCGGAATTTGCTTCGACATAAGAAGAGAGATCGGTGCGCGATTGCGCAAAGAAACCGGCGCTGCCACGACCAGTACCATTCCACTGCATACGCCGTGAATCTTCCTGCACGTTACGATCTACCGCGCGCAGCGTGATGGTGTCGAGACTTGCGGTACTGCCGGTAACAGTCACGGAATTATTGCGGCCATCGGCAATAACCAGTTGCCAGGGTTCCAGTGGACGGTTATCAAAAATGTTCAACACCGCATCGGTTTGCGCGCTGGTGTTGGCTGCTGCTTCGAACAGATCATCACCCAGCGTGTCTTTGTCCTGATAGGTCAGGCCATATCCGTAAGCAAATAGAGGTGCGTAATCTTTTTCACCGACATTCAAGGGTGATTGCGTCGGCGTTGCTGGCCAGGAGAATGAGAGCTTGCCGTTGAAGTCGTGTTGAATTTTTCCGGCTTTATCAGTGAACAACACATCAGCCACACCGGCACCTTCAGAGCCCGGATGCCAAATGGCAACAAAGGCATCAGAGGCATTTAATTCGCGATTAATCCACAGCGGGCGACCGGTAATAAATAACGAGACAACCGGAATACCATCAGCCTTGAGTTTTTTAAGCAACGCCAGATCATCGGTATTGGTGTAGGCAAGATTTTTTACATCGCCTTGCATCTCAGCGTAAGGATTTTCACCAAAGACGACGATAGCCACGTCTGGCTTGGTGGTGTATTCACCGGTTTCGCTCAACGAAACCTTACCGCCCGCCGCTTCAACAGATTCGGCGATGCCCTGATAAACAGAACTGCCGCCGGGGAAATCTTCGTTGGTATTGCCCGTGCCTTGCCAGGAAATAGTCCAGCCGCCGGATTGCTTGCCAATGTTGTCCGCACCATCACCGGCCACTAACACATTAGCGTTGGGATTTAACGGCAGAAGTTGGTTTTTATTTTTCAACAGTACGAGGGATTCGCGCACGGCCTGACGTGCAACCGCGCGATGTGCCGGTGCACCGATCAACTCTTGTTTGGCCGCGAACGCGCGGGTGGAGGGCGCACCTTTTTCAAATAAACCGGCACGAATTTTTACACGCAGAATACGACGAACGGCATCATTCAAACGCGCTTCACTGATCTCGCCGTTTTTTGCTTGCTCAAGCGTATTGGCGTAAAGCACTTTCCAATCCGCATCGGGCGCCATAAAAATATCAAGGCCCGCATTGATGGCTTGCGGACAACTGATCTTGGTGCAACCCGGAACAAATTCGTGACCGTTCCAATCGCCGACAATCAATCCGTCAAAGCCAATGCGGTTTTTCAGGATGTCGGTCAGCAAATATTCGTGGCCGTGCATTTTTTTGCCCTGCCAACTGCTGAAGGACGCCATCACGGTTTGTGCACCGGCTTCAATCGCGGTGACATAACCTTGTGCGTGCAGCGCGATCAATTCCGCTTCGCTGATATTGGCATCACCGCGATCTACACCATCGAGGGTGCCGCCGTCGGCAATAAAATGTTTGGCGGTAGAAATAACGCGGTCTTCCGCCATAAATTCATCGGTATTGGCACGGCCTTGCAGGCCTTCTACCATCTTTCCGCCATAGGATTTCACCACGGCAGGATCTTCCGAATAGGATTCGTAAGCGCGGCCCCAGCGGTCATCGCGCGCCACTGCCAGCGTCGGTGCAAAATTCCAGTCGATGCCGGTGGCAGAAATTTCACGCGCGGTGACTTCACCGATCTGACGCATCAACTCAGGGTTGCGCATCGCGCCCAAACCAATGTTGTGTGGAAAAATCGTTGCACCAATGACATTGTTGTGGCCGTGCACTGCATCCGTGCCCCACATTATGGGAATCGCAATGCCGCCGTCGCTATCTTCCATGGAGGCGTTGTAAAAGGTGTCTGCCAGTGCGACCCAATCATTCACAGTCGCGTATTTGTTATCACCGGGAAATGCACCGCCGCCGTTCAATACGGAGCCGACATGATATTTTTTGATATCCTCCGGCGTGATTTGACGCAACTCCGGCTGCATCAGCTGGCCTACTTTTTGTTCCAGCGTCATCCTGGCAAGCAAACCATCAATTCTCGCCTCAACAGCAGGATCCTTAGCAACAGCGCTGGTTAATACCGGCCATTCCGCCGCCGCTTTTTGCTCGGCTATGGGCTTATCTACCGGCTCTGTCTTGGTACATCCCATCAGCGCGGTTAAAAAAATCACACTGCCACCAACCATGATCTTTAACTGTTGCTTCATAACCTTCTCTCTTTATCTGAATCGTCTTGATAACCGCTTTACCTGCTGTTCCACGGGAACAACACTGCTGAAAAATGGATATGGGCCTCAATTGCCGCACACTGTTTGTTTATGCTGAATTCCTCATTACCCGGACAAAAATGGCCCCCGGAGCGTTCTCCGGGGGCTAAGCAAGGAGAGCTAACAAGATCGCATGGGGTTGGCATAATCCCAGCCTCACCTGTTAACACCCAAAGGTGACCTGACATCACCTAAAGGTTCGGGTACAGCTCCGCCGAAAGAAAAGCGGCAGCTGGAGATTCACATGACTAATTCGCCATCGAGTTGCTTTAAAGAGTGATATGGACTTACCGAATACACGCTTTATGTTTTTTTATTTGTCACACGAGTGAAGATTTGATGGGAGAGATGATTGCAGCGGCACCGCTGCGTGTCGTCCCACTTTGTGAAAGCCAGCCAACATGGGCGATTCACTTTTGCCGGATAAAAATGGGAACTGGAATAAGCCGCGGACAGGCTTGCGTTCGACGTAAATCAGGACGCGGATGAAGGGAAGCCAGCCAGACTTACTCGTTGGCTTTATAAGTACCGCGCTGTCCGGATGAAGAATGGCAGGCCGAACGGGTTTAACGGGCACGTTATCCGGAGCGAGAGAACATCAAGCGAGATTTGCTATTCTCTCAAAGCTTTAGTTAATTGTTGGGCAGTGCCAGCTGACTTCAGCAAAGTGGGAAGCACTCGAACATGACACTTACCACCTTGATAGCAGAATGGGAATGATAGATGGTTATAAGGTACAGAGCATATGCCCCGACATTTGTCGTTTCGTTATAATGCGACGGTATACCCGGCGGCTTGGGTAAACTCCAGAGCAAGAGATTATTACGCCCGGCTCAGCGCAAAGCACCAATACATTTTTGCCACGCATCAAGGATATCCCTAGCAGATCGGCAGCTACAGATCTTGATTAGCGGTAAGTTATTGAGGGAATTGTGGCGGGTTGCCTTTCCACCAAAAATTAACCAATACGTTGACAGGCTCCAACGCTTCCACGTGATGCCACCAATGCGTTGGAATATATAAAGCATCACCCGGGCCCAATTCCGCAACCTGGACCTGCTCAAGCGCATGGCGAAACAGCGGAAATTTATCAAGGTCCGGCGACTGAAGATCAACCAGACTGATGGGCCGACCGGCGGGCGTCATATCAACCGGTCCTATATACAGATTGGCTTCCTGCTCGGGCGGAAATAAGGTGAACCGGCGACGCCCCGCCGCCACACACGCGATATTTTCTGAATCATCATTGTGGGTGGCCACAGTGACCGCGTTACCAATCCAGATAGTGGGGTCAATAGATTCGCCAAGAAAATCTATCCGCGTGTCGGCCTCCAAACCCGGTAAATATTCAGGCACTACCTTAGAACCAATATAAAAACCGGGACACGGTGTTTTGGTCGACAATGCGCTCAAAATATTCAGCGCCTCGCGCAGCTCACCGTTCATGCGATCAAAATTAAATCCGCTCATATCGGCCCTGTAAAACAGCCTGCCTTTTGCTGAGACGGGTGCAATCATGGCCTGAAATACTTTCCCCTGATCAAACTGCAACAGATAATCTGATAGCGCAGAGATTCCTTGCAAACCGGCTTGCACTAATGACCAACCTTGTACCAGGTTGCGCAGGATAACTGGCCGCTGGCCTGCACTGATCGCTGCACGCACGGATTCATCCGCAATGTCATTCCACACTGGCACCCACATCGCGCGCTATCTCATGGTCCTGGCCATACGTTTCAATATTTCATTCACCGAGCCAATTGAATGAATATGCGCGTAGGTCCAGGCCGTCCAGCCCTTATAAAACCAATCCACGATTTCTTCATCGGTCAAAGCTTCATGAAATGCTTTCTCATTCACCGCAAAAAAGCTATCAAGTTTGACTTCTTTATCTGCAAGTTGCACAACCACTTGCGAACGACTTAACAAGCCTTTCACTTTTAATGCCTGGGTATAGTCCAGAGTCATACGGTGAGCCTGATCCAAGGTATCGAGATACTGTAGGGTATCGAGCAAAACAGAGGTAGGCTCGCCGGCATCGTCAAACAAGCGCTCGCCGTCAGCTGCGTTGAAATGCGATGCTGCCTCGTCGATCATGACCACACCTTTGTTCTCTGCAAGGGCAAAGGGATAACGTTTAACAAAAGAAGGGATGTAAACTCCCTCCCAACGATCGCCCAATTGATGACTCTGGCTGGTGAGCGACAGTAACGCAACCGGCAAAAAACCGCCGCTGCCAGTTTCTACAAACATGACGGGATGGCTGCGACTACAAGGGAAAAACTCCGGACCTGACACTGGCACGGTGTTGACTTTGGATGTAAAAGTGTAGCTGTCAGACTTTTTATATTTCAGCCCGCGATGTTTCTCTTTATCAAGCGGAGCGGGTTTTTCGTAGAATAATAATTCGGCCATAACGGAATACCATAACTGTAGAAATAAAACGTGCTGGTTAATGTTAATCCTGCACGACAGATGTTAACGCACTTAATGAAAATCAATAAAAATATTGGCCGTCAACCTGCCTCTTACAGGGTCGCTGCAAACATCCACGGCCTCAGACACCAAACCACTGTGGAGTAAATTGCCCGGATAGATCAGCAAGCGATTGGCCCGGTAATCAACACCAGTGATCAACTCGTAATGATTGGTGCTGCTGTTAATATATTTTTCTTCCGGCAAGCCCCGGACCGCCATAAATGCCGACGCCGACTGTTTATAAATATCGCATCGCGCCTGGGTAATACGCTCAAAGCCGGTTGGCCGATGACGAAAAAAACCTGTGCCGCCGAAATCACCTTCGTTGAGATAATGCAGCACGGCGTAATAATGTGTGTTCGTGGTATCGAAGTGAGGCAACCGTTGTAATGGATTTAGTTTTCGCGCCGGGGTCGTCAACAAAGAATAGTAAGCAAGTTCCACACTCGGAAGCAAAACTGGAGGAATGGCATAGCGCTCATAGAGCAGCGGCGTAATAGATTCCATCAGCGACTTTACATAGGCCTCCGGCAGCATCGTTCGAATACCGGGATAGCCTGTCTTGCCATCCTCCGCGTAATCCGACATACCACAACCTTCGCGTCTTATTGAAGCGACATCGTCGGCAACATCGTCAATGACAATCACGGGAGTCTGTTCATTGCCTACACGCATAACTTCATGGGTGCTGACATTAAAACGTTGATCTTTTACACCAGATTCCATGATTAAAACTACATCACTTTTGATTTGCAATAGTAATCAATAAACTCGTGGTGAGCAGGCAAACGATCAACTTTCTGCTCGGTAGATTGTTTCAGCTCCATAAGTAATTCACGCAATGCATCGTCGGTCATGGAATCCACCACCGGATGATAGCTTTCCGGCGTTACGCCTTGACCCAGCATCACCTGAATCCAGGACTCTTCTGCAAAGAGATCCATTTCCTTTTTGAAGACTTTGCCTGTCTCCCTGAAGAGCTTGATACGGTGCGTCAAGGATTCAGGCACATTCATATTTTTACAGTAACGCCAGAAGGGCGTGTCTTCGCGATCCGTCACGTGATAGTGAAGAATAATAAAGTCGCGAATGTTCTGCACTTCTTCACTTGTCTGGCGATTGAATTCGTCGACTTCGGACTGTTTGATGCCGTCATAGGGAAATAATTGAATAAATCGCGTAATACTTTTTTGAATCAAGTGAATACTGGTGGATTCGAGCGGCTCCAAAAATCCACTCGACAAGCCGATGGCGACACAGTTTTTCGTCCAGTGCTGCTTGCGCGTCCCTGTGGTGAACTTAATGACACGGGGCTCGTTCAGTAATTTCCCTTCCAGGTTTTTTACCAACAATTGTTTGGCTTCGTCATCTGAACCATACTCGCTACAAAAAACCAATCCATTACCGACACGACTTTGCAATGGAATTCGCCATTGCCAGCCGAACTCACGCGCAATCGAACGCGTGTAGGGCAACGGCGGCCGCACCGTTTCGGTTTGAACCGCGATAGCGCTATTGCATGGCAGCCAATGTGACCAATCTTCGTATTCTGTTTTGAGCGCTTCACCTATCAACAATCCGCGAAAACCACTGCAATCGATGAAAATGTCGCCCTCAACTACTTCCCCGGATTCCAGAGATAGGGATTGAATATAGCCCGTATCCGGGTGCAGATTAACACCGGTTATCTTCCCTTCTTTACGCATTGCGCCGAATTGTTCGCTCACTTCACGCAAAAATTTCGCATACAACCCGGCATCAAGATGATAAGCATAGTTGACACCATTCTTGGGCATGACCGCGAATTTCTCTTTGCGACATGCTAAATGCTCAGCGCAATAATTCCCGTACTCCGTGAAATCAATGCCACGCTTCTGGCCCGCCAACCAGAAATGCTGGAAGCCGGCAGCCCAGTTACTTTTTCCAGCAAAACCGAACGAATGAACGTAGTTTTCACCCACGTCGCGCCAGTTTTCAAATGAAATACCCAGCTTGAAGGTACCATTCACTCGCGCCATAAATTCCTTTTCACTTAACTCCAATACTTTATGGAGATTAATGATAGGAGGAATCGTTGCTTCACCCACACCCACCGTTGGAATTGCGTCCGATTCAATCAAGGTTAAATCGATACTCTTACCAAAAGACTTAGCCAACAAGGCAGCCGATATCCAACCCGCAGTACCGCCGCCGGCAATCACTACTTTTTTTAATTTTAATTCTTTCAAGGTTACACCTGTCGTCGTTAATTAATTGTTGGCGTATTAGTGCGTTAGCGTTTCAGCATATTGACCAAATGCGATCTTATTTTGCGTGCAATCAATTCATCCGTCCGGGCCAGAATTCCCTGAATTTGGGGTGGTACGTGTTGACCTGCTGCTTCCGGCTCTTCAAACACATAATAATCAAATATTTTTTTCCAGATGTCCCGCTGCTGTTTGGGTAAATCACGCAATCCAAGCAGCGCATGATGAAGAACGTTTTCCGGATTTCCCATATAGTCCGGTACGTTGCGCCACCAGTAATTAACCAATACATTTAAACTGGTATGCGCCTGCACATGGTGCCACCACATACCGGGAATAAAGACCGCATCTCCTGCATCGAGCTCTGCCACAACACTCGCTGCCAACGCCTGTTTAAATCGCGGATACCTTTCAAAATCCGGCTGCAACAGATCGACCATACTGATCGCACGCCCTGAGGGCGTAATATCCAACGGGCCCACATAAAGATTTTGTAATTGTTCGGGTGGAAACAACGTAAAGGTTCGTTTGCCCACGACGTTGCAAGCGATGTTGTCAGGACAATCGTAATGCGCGGCGATAACGCTGCGATTGCCCAACCAGATACTGACCAGCGGTTCGATGTTGCTCAAGCCAAGATCATTCTCTGCACGAAAACCCGGCAACCATTCATCAACACGAGTAGAGCCGATATAAAACATTGGCGCATCAGCTTGGTCACGGTGCTGCTCGAGCAGGGCCAGTACATTAGTCAGATTGGCTTCCGAGCGCTGGAAGTTAAATCCGGTAAAGTCTTTATTAAAAAAAATTTTTCCTTGAATCTCAGGCGCACCGTAATAATAGGTAACCGGCTTGCCACTGTAGAAACTGCGCAAATACTCGCTCGCTTGTTGCTCTGACTGCCGTCCTTTTTTAACAATAGGCCATTCGGCCACCACACCTTTTAGCACCAAGGGCTCGCCGGATTGAAATACCCAATCCGGAATATTTGCAGGGCTACACCCCTCAACCACTCTTACCTTATTCGGAATGCTAGTCATAGGGTTACTTCAGGGGCAGATGCAATTAGTTGGCTTCCAACTGGCTTTTCAGCTTAATCAATTTATTGACGTTGGCAAGCGAGGCAATAGCCATGTAAATAGGTTGCAGATAACCGCTTTCATTTAATTTACCGAGCACCGCGCCATTTAATTTATTAAGCACATCTTCATTGATGGTATAGAAACCTAATAACTGCGCTTGTCGGCCCGTGGTCAGGGTAATATCAAAGGTGACAGACTCCAGAAGATTGTGTTCGAGTAACGCCTGACTAAAGCCTTTTCCCTGTTCATTCCACACATGAATGGTTTCCAACAAAGAAGCCATGTAGTCCAGGTATTCGCTGTTACCGCCTTGTTCAAGAAACAAGCGCTCGCCTTCTATTTCGCTAATGCGCGGGCTATCCATGTTGATGTTCATGACACGCGTAGTATCAGATTCACTGCCAGCAGGACCCCGCTGAAAACCGATAAGGAACGGGTGCCGTTGTATCATCAAAGGAATATAGCTCGCTTCCCAACCCCGTTCACTCAGGAACAGGTTTTCTCCCTCTTCAAAGCCAAATAATGCCACCGCGTTATAACCGTTATTCTCGTGACTTTTTTGGAAGAGGATCGGGTAATGCGCTTGAATAAAACGGAACTCCAGCGGAAAGGTGTTCGTCAACATAACGCCATCACCCAGCGCTTTTTCTTTCCGCGTAATCACTCGTACGTTTTTATGCTTGACATTATTAACGACTTCAATATTTTTCATAAGAACTCATCTTAATTTAGTAATTGTTTAACTATTCCGGCGTGATGATTTATCTTCGACAGGTGCATCAACAATTCACGGTGTCCCGGCAATCTACCGAGCAACCGGCGTGTCTGTTTTGCATTTTTTTCAAAATAGTGTTGCGCCAATTGCAGTTCTTTATTACCCGGCTTTTGATAGCCTGCGACAACATCAGGCGGAAAGCCCATACCATACAACACATACTGAAAACTCGCCGAAGAGAATAGCTCTTCGCGCTGCGGGCAATCGTAAGCCCAGGGCGGCTGATAACGCCACAGGCATAATAAATCTTGCAGGCTTTCCGGTATGCTTGATGGATTTTTATTTTCCTGCCAATACACGGAATCCGTTCTTGATGATAGTACATAGTGGAGTTTCAGAAACTCAATAACACGCTGCCAGTGATAGCTGAATTTATCGTTATAACGTTTGGCCAAGGGTAACATCATATCGAACGATACAGGCATTTGTTCGGCCAACATCTTAGCCGCCAACTCAATCATAACCAGCGCAGATGCTTCAAGAGGTTCGATAAAGCCTGCCGATACTCCCACCGCTACACAATTCTTAACCCAGAATTTTTCGCGGTAACCAGGAGTGAAGGAAATCTTGCGGATATCGGTTTGGGCTTCCGGACTGTCAGTAGCCTGAAGGTAAGCCAACAATACCTGCTCGGCCTCCGCTTCGGTTGTAAAACGGGATGAATATACATGACCTATCCCACGACGACTTTGCAGGCCGATATCCCAGATCCAACCTGAAGATTGCGCTGTTGATTGGGTGTAACTTTTTATCGGGCTTGCGGCGTCTTTATACGGAACCTGGACTGCCAGCGCCGTATCGTTAAACAGCACATCATTTTTATGAATAAACGGAACCTGGTAATGCTGCCCCAGCAACAACGCAGCGAAGCCGGAACAATCGATAAATAAATCGCCTTCGATGTTACCCGCATCGTTGGTTTTTAACGCGGTAATATAACCATTATCATCGGCTTCAATCGCCGCCACATCCGCTGAAATATATTGCACCCCCAACAGGTCACAGCAATGGCATTTGAGAAATGCAGCGAATTTCCCTGCATCCAAATGGTATCCGTAATTCAGCAAATAATCGTATTCCGGCGTTGAGACTTCCTTGGGTGCTAATTGGTTGTCACACACCAGGCTTTGTGGACACACAGCTTCTGCAAAAGCCACCTGATCGCGAAACGCTGGCCATATCCGCGCCAGATTCATTTCACCCCAGGCTTCCGGGAGGGTAAACGGATGATAGTAGGATTCGCGTGTACCGGACTGCCATCCGACAAAGCAAGACCCCTGCTTAAAACTCGCATCGCAGTGGCGAATAAAATCAACTTCCGCAATGCCCATGGTTTTCAAGGTATCGCGCATCGAGGGCCAGGTACCTTCACCGACCCCCAGAATTTTTACTGTTGGTGACTCAACCAGCGTAATCGACAAATTGCGCCCACGCCCTTGGGCATGCGCAGCTGCCAGAGTACCTGCGGTCAACCAACCAGCAGTACCGCCTCCGACAATAACAATCGATTTTACTAGCTTGCCCATACAGCTGTTCCTGCTTGCGAATCGCTTTTTACTAAGAATAGGCGCTTATTTACGCAAACGTTTGAATTTATTCTGATTAAAGTAATGCCTCGGCGCGGTAAAAAAAAGCCGCTGAAAGTTCAGCGGCTTTTTCTTGCCTGTAGGCATCCTTGTACATCAACTACACATTAGAAGGTATAACGTGCACCGATGTTGTAGCGTGGACCGCTGGTGTAAACACCGGTGGTGTACAGGTCATGACGCCCGTAGGTACGACGGTATTCATCCGTGATGTTGATACCTTCAAAGAATATAGTGAAGTTATCATTGATGTCGTAGCTGGCATTGAGGTCAACCTGCTGATAATTCTCGACATAGGTCGGGTTAGCACCTGTGCCATCAGCGGTTCCATTCAGGTAGTCATCACGCCAGTTGTAGCTCAAGCGCACTTGTACACCATGTTTTTCATAGAAGGCAATAAAGTTGGCACTGTCGCTCAAACCGGTTAATGCAAATTGTGGATCTACGATATTGCCGTCATCGTACTCGGTATCGGAATCCGTGATGGTGTAGTTAGCAACAACACCAAAACCGGTATCCCAGAAGTTATGCTGAACCGCAAATTCCCAACCATCAAAGGTCGCTTCCTGCTCGTTCAGGAACTCAGTGATGTTGAAGATCACATCCGGATCACCTTCCACACCATAAACCCAAGCCGGGTTTTTAGTCAGGTCTACACTGGGGTCTCCATCAGGTGTATTAGCAACGATGTAATCTTTAACTGCCGCAGTACTCCATTGATTGTTGCCGTCAGCAGCAACGGCCGCATCACGACGGCTACCTTGCGATGGATCCGGCGCATTAAAGATAACTTCGGGCGATACCGTTGTACCGATAAAGTTCTTAACATCTTTTCTGTAGTAGCCGACAGAAACATAGCTGGCTTCGTCGTAATACCATTCCACAGACAAGTCGAAGTTGTCGGAGATAATCGGTTTCAGGTTTACATCACCACGTGTACCGCTACCACCAGCGCTGCCAGGGAACATCGATTGCGGTGCAACACCGCGGCCAATAGAAAGGGCGCTCATCTGATTCCACAATGGACGACCAAGGCTACGGCCGTAAGATGTGCGTACCACGACATCATCGGTCACGTCAAAAGCCAGATCAATGCTTGGCAGGAAGTAGTCGTAGCCACCCTCACCTTGTTTGACCGGCGTAACTTCGTAATCGTCAGCAGCGAGCAGATACATCTCGTTACCGCCGATCCACACGACCTCACCGGTGTACTGCAACTCAATGGGTGTTGCGAAAGAGCGAGTTTCTGTATCTTCCCAACGAACGCCCAACGCACCACGCACCGGGATACCGATATCGTATTCTGCGTTCAATTGCACCCATGCGCTGGTGGAATCTTCTTCAATCAAACGAACGTCGTCCGGCGTGGGGTTCATACAGTAGTAGGTACTACCATTGGAACAGTTGGCAAAACCACCGCCATCATCCAGGTTTTCTGCAGCGTACTGAACCACTTTATCGAAATCAGCGACAAAACGTTGACCCAGTAACTGATCATGACCGTTGCCACTGACATTGTCGAAGTAGCTGGCAATGTCTGAAACTTTGTAGCCATCGAGCGGCACATCACCTTCATTACCCAGTCCACCCCAGGTATCGCGCTGGTTGTTTGCAAAGGTGGAGCGGTTGGTTTGCTCGATACGAGACACACCGAAGTCAAGATTCAAGCTGTCAACAAATTCAAAGTTACCCTTGAACTGGAATTGATCAATTTCATGCAGCATACGCGCATTGCGGAAAGAGCTACCGGTAATCTGGAGGTCTTCAAGGCGAGCAGTATTACCACCGTCGTTATTCAAAATACCGACATTCAGCACTGGCAAATCTGAGCCGAGATAAACAGCCGAACTATCGCGGACAAATGCCGATGTAGTAATTACGTTGCTGTTACCGTACTCACTATCTGGCTTGGATTCAGCATCTGAGCTGTGAATATCGAATTCGAGGGTTAAACGATCAGTTACAGACCACTCAACATTCAAACCGATAGATTCATTTTCATTGACACTGGAGTTAAGGCCAGCACCAAAGGTTAAGTCAGCACCTCTGGCTCCGGTCAAACCAAATTCTTCATACATTAACGGTACTTCAACTACGCCATCACCGTTATCCGTCCAGGACGTCCGACGGTTTCCGCCAAAGTTAAACCAGGCACCCACATCAGAGAACTTGGAAGACTCTTCTTTCTTGGAATAGGTGTAATCCAGAGTAGAAGTGATGTTTTCGTTGGGAGCAAATTGCAGTACCAACTGACCGTTCAAGCGCTTACGCTCGTATTCGTTGAAGTTGTAGCCTGCTTGTTGCGGCACACCGTAAACATCAGCAGGGACTACGACCTCTTCACCATCCATAACAGCTGGACTTGGAGGATTAGTGTGGAAGTCGGTGTTTTGCAGATTGTTGATTGCACCCCAGCCATCAGAGCCAACCGGGAAATAACGCCAGCCGGTACCTATTTGCGCATTGGCGTTACCGCCCTCACGGTCCTGGTAACTCATGGACAGACCAACACCAAAGGTGTCATCAGCAAAGGTATTGCTGTAGATGCCGGAGATTTCCGGGGTCAGGCTTGGATCTTCTGCAGAGTCATCGTAAACACCTTTGATGCCGGCTGAAAATTGCTGGCCAGGGTTATCCAATGGACGTGCAGTTTTAATGTTGATGGTTGCACCCACACCACCAGCCGGATTTTCGGCGCGAACGGTTTTAAAGACTTCAACTCCACTAATGCCTTCGGAAGCCAGGTTAGAGAAGTCAAAGGAGCGCGAGCCAGACACGCTGGTGGCTTCGATGGTGGTGCCGGGCATCTGACGACCATTCAAGGTCACCAGGTTGTAATCAGGGCCGAAGCCGCGCACGGTAACTTTGGAACCTTCACCGTTGCTACGATCAATCGACACACCGGTAATACGTTGCAGAGACTCTGCCAGGTTAGTATCAGGAAATTTGCCGATATCTTCTGCAGAGATCGCATCTACCACACCTTGCGATTCACGCTTGATATCCATAGAACGCTGCAAGCTGCCCTTAATGCCGGTAACGACGATTTCTTCAACCATCTCACCGTTATCTTGCGCGAAAGTGGTACCACTCAGCCCCACAAGGGCGTAAGAAGCCACTGCCGTCGCAATAAGTTTCTTCTTGAAGCCTACTGTGTTTTTGTTCATGAAATTCTCCGGTTTCTTATTCGTCTGGAATTATTTACCCGGTACTGCCGCATACCCCCACCTGTAGTGGACCTGGTTGTAGAGGTATGGACGCCTTTGGGAATAGAGGCGATTTTTTATTAACAATCCATAACAACCGAGTTATTAATTTAATAAGAGTTATCGCGTGTTGGTTGTTTATTAGACGTTAACTAAACCAACCCCACTCTAACGCTAGGTGATATTTCCACTCCCAGCCTGGGAGCGTCGTCCCACTTTGGCGGCTAATACCAACATGAACTATCTCACTTTTACTTTTTTAAAGTGGGAAAACATATTTTTCTTTTAAATTCATAAGGTTATGTGCGAACAAGGCAGAGAGAAAAATAAAAATGGGAAGTGTAAAGATAGAAAAAATCCGCCATTTTCAGCATCCATTCCCGTTATTTTCTTTTTCAGGGACAGCGCCGTCGGCGCATTAGCTGGACGAATTTTGGTTGCGCAATGTCGATGCAAAACGAATTCATTTTTTATCAGTACGCACCAATTGTTTTCATTAACGCTGCGCAGATGTCGTGCACCAAATAATATTTTTCGGAACCACAATGCAAAGCAGGCTTACGGTCATTGAGACAAAAACTAATCGCTCAACAAGTCAGATTCATAATTCAACAATGCATCCGGTAATAGCGGATTACTCAAGGTAATGAGCTGACGATTTTTTAAATGTAAACGTTCAACCAGGTTGCCATAGTGACGCTGGAAAATGTCTTCCAACTGACCATTGTTAATAATGATTTGCATTCCCTGATCTATGCGCCGCGCCAATTCCGTGTTATCCGGATTGACGTAGAACACTAACGGAAAGGGGTAATACAGCAGCAGATGTTCGTCGGTGTGCAGTCCTTCCGGAACAGCAGCCCGCTCCCGATAAACACCTTCCACTTCATTTGCGCCGAACGAAACATAATCAAATTTGTGTTTACGCAGACGAGGAAACAGGTCGTCAAAGGAGCCGTCTTCTACAACGGGATAATCGTTGTGGCGAAACAAGGCTGCATCGGCCCAACCGAGCGGAATACCCAGCCGATGCTCCTGCAATTGTGCGGCACTGGTAATTCCGGCAAAGGTCTCGCGGTCGGCAGCACGGATTATCAGCAAGCGATAACCCAAGAGGCCTTTCATCATCGGGTGCGGAATCAGGATTTTCTTTTCATTAGCCAGCTTGGGGTTACCCGCCACCGTGCCGAATACATCAAAGCCTTTCTTGCGGAATATGCTGGCCTCGTCAGCCGGATCGGCATAGTCTGTGAGATCCTCGGTCACCGGAATCTCACCGTACCCTTTACGGGTGGCTTCAAGTACCGCCATCAGCACATCGCGCTCGTAGGCCTGGCGGGAACTGGTTTTGTTGCCGTTCCAGAATTTGATGGTGGTTACCTGCGGGTTTGAGCTGGTGTAATGCCACAAAAACAGTAGCGGCGAACAAATCAGCAGGACTGAAACAATATGAAGTGGGCGAATGCTCATGGTTTTCCTCTCACCGACTGCTGGTTTTAACACGGAAGGCATGACCGGGTACGCCCATAGCCATGCCGTCCGAAAAAATGACACGGTCGGGCGCGGACCCGACGTTATAGGCAATATAGGTCATCAGGACCAATCTCATCTTTATCACTAGCTGCGCTCTGATTGTTATGCATTGGTAAATGACCGAAACCGGGAGATAGTTACAGCTGACGTTTAAATTCTTGTTGTCTGTTGAACTATTTTTAACGTCGCGAGAATAAACGTCGTCCCAGATTGACTTTTTTTTGCAACATGGGCTGTCTCACTTTT